>JADFKG010000021.1 GCA_022565075.1 Chloroflexota bacterium
TTCGTCTCGAAGCTGCCGCATTGCCTCTACGACCTGCTCGGCCGCTGGCGCATGGGCGAACTCCGCGGCACGGTCCCGCTCGTCATCAGCAACCACGAGGAGCACCGCGAGATCGCCGAGAGCTACGGCGTCAACTTCCACTGCCTGCCCGTGTCCGCCGACAATAAGGCGCAGCAGGAGAACGTGGCGCTGAAGCTACTCGAGGAGTGGGACATCGACACGGTCGTGCTCGCCCGCTACATGCAGATCCTCAGCCCGGAGTTCGTGGAGCGCTACCAGAACCGCCTGATCAACATCCACCACTCGTTCCTGCCCGCCTTCGCCGGCGCGCGACCGTATCACCAGGCGTACGAGCGCGGCGTCAAGATCATCGGCGCCACGGCCCACTACGTGACGGCGGAGCTGGACCAGGGCCCGATCATCGAGCAGGACGTCGCCCGCGTCAGCCACCGCGACTCCGTGAACGACCTCGTGCGCAAGGGCCGCGACCTGGAGAAGACCGTCCTCGCCCGCGCCGTGGACCTCCACCTGCGCAACCGCATCCTCGTCTACGGCAACAAGACCGTAGTGTTCGACTGAGATTGGTTGCTAACGCCGGAGATGTTCGATGATCTGCAGGGCGCGAAAGAACGGCTCACCATAATTCTTCGTATCTAGGCGGGCGCGTTCTTGGAGTTCTCCCACTCGCCGCGTGTACTCCTGGTTAATCTGAAGCTCAAGCGAATCGCCGGCCTCTGCCAGATCGTCGATGAGTTGCTGTAGTCCGGTCGTCACTTTTCCCACCGGCACATAGGGCGACCAGAGCATGTAGATTCGTTCGTGAGTGGGAAACGCGCGTCGACCATATTCGGTAAGTCTCTGAAACTTCCGCCGCACCCGCGACAAGGTCGCCTCAGTGCCCGAACCGTAGACCATGCCAAGGATGTGCGTCACCACTTCGCAGAGATAGATCGTTTTGGTCTCTAGGTCGATGGCGAGCACATCCGTCTCACCCATTTCATTAGGCTCTTTCGATAGGCGCTGGTTATAGGTGACGATCTCGCAGCCTTTTATCAGGCGCAGGTATGAGCCTACGAGAGATTCACCGATCTCTTCGGCCATGTGCTAGTCCTAAATCAGCCCGGCGACCAGGTCGCCCATCTCCGCCGTGCCCATGCCCATCTTGCCGGCGGAGAGCGACTTGATCTTGCCGCTGCCCAGCGCCTCGATGATCGCCTTCTCGATGCGAGCGCCGGCGTCTTCTTCGCCCAGGTTTTCGAGCATCATCTGTACGGCGGCGATCGCGGCCAGCGGGCAGATCACGTCCTGCCCCGTGTACTTCGGCGCGCTGCCGCCGATCGGCTCGAACATCGAAACGCCCTCCGGGTTCAGGTTGCCGCCGGCGGCGATCCCCATCCCGCCCTGAATCATCGCGCCCAGGTCCGTGATCACGTCGCCGAACATGTTCTCGACCACGATCACGTCGAACCACTCCGGGTTCTTCACGAACCACATAACCGTCGCGTCCACGTGCGCGTACTCGCGGCGGATGTCCGGGTAGTCCGCCTCGCCCACCTCGTTGAAGGCGCGCCACCACGTGTCGTGCACGAACGTCAGCACGTTCGTCTTCCCCACCAGGTGCAGCTGCTTGTCCTTGTTGCGCTTGCGGGTCAGGTCGAAGGCGAAGCGGATCGCGCGCTCGGCCCCGAAGCGTGTCGTCATGTGGATCTGCGTCGAGACCTCCTGCGGCGTCCCCTTGTACTGGAAGCCGCCCATCCCGCTGTACAGCCCCTCCGTGTTCTCCCGCACGACCACGAAGTCGATCTCCTCCGGGCCCTTGTTCTTGAGTGGGCAGTCGACGTTCGGGTAGAGCTTGACCGGGCGCAGGTTGATGTACTGGTCGAGCTCGAAGCGCAGGCGCAGGAGGAGGCCCTTCTCCAGGATGCCCGGCTGCACCTCCGGGTGGCCGATCGCGCCGAGGAAGATGGCGTCAAAGCCGCGCAGCTCCTCGAGGATAGAGTCCGGCAGGATATCGCCCGTCTTCAGGTAGCGGTCGCCGCCGAGGTCGTAGTGTTCGAGGTCGTAGCGGAAGCCGGTCTTGGCGGCCGCCGCCTCAAGCGCCTTGAGGCCCTCGCGGACGACCTCCGGGCCTGTGCCGTCGCCCGGCAGGACGGCGATCCTGTAGCTCCTGTCAGCCATGCTTTCTCCCATCAAGCGCTAGTGGGTCAGTGGGATCGAGTCTAGCACGCGTCAAGTTTAGAACGCAGTCGACTGCGTCCAACGTCGGCTAGTCGTCGTCGCGGCGGCTGCGGATCGGGCGCAGCTCGCGGTGGGCGAGCTCGCTGAAGACGGCCCGGAAAGCGATCAGCCCCGATGCCGCGAAAGTGAGCATCAGGCCCCACGAGCGGATGCGCCGCATGTTCTCGACGCCCAGGTTGGCGACGACGGTCCATGTGGAAGCGATGATGCCGGGCACGAACCAGATCGCGACGAACGTTGCCGCCGGTATGCGCGCCCATGTCCGCTTGAAGCCGAACCCACGGTCGACGACCACGAGCCAGACCACGCTGACGCCGGCGAGCGACCCGAGGTAGCGCTCGGCGGTGCTGGCCTGGGACGCCCTCCACATCGTGAAGAACCCGTTGAGGAGCGCGATCATAGTGTTGCGGCCGCGCGGCTCTTCGTCGCGCTCGGCGTCCTCTTCCGTGAAGTCGTATATCTCCTCCTCGACGCGCCGGCCCAGGTTGCGCAGCCGGCTCCAGAGGTCACGAGGCGTGCTCTCCCGCGAGGCCACTCAGGCGCTCCTCCGGGCCGCGCTGCCCTCGTCTGCCCGGTACATCGGGTTGTAGCAGGCGGCGACGTGCGCGGCCGGGCCGACCGGGAGCAGGCTCGGTGTGGGCTCCGTCCGGCACTCTGAAGTCGCTTTGTGGCAGCGCGGCAGGAACGCGCACTCGTCAGGAAGGTCGACCAACGATGGAGGCGCGCCCTCGATCACTGCCAGCCGGCCGCGGCTCTCCTGGTCCGGGCGCGGACGGCTGGCCAGCAGCGATGCGGTGTAGGGGTGACGGGGCGAGCGGAACAGCGTCGCGGCGTCGGCGTACTCGGCGAGGTGTCCGGCGTACATCACGGCGACGTTGTCCGCCATCTGCGCGACGACTCCCAGGTCGTGGGAGATGAGGATGATCGACGTCCCGTGGCGCTCCTGGAGCCGCGCCATATCCTCGAGGATCGCCGCCTGAACCGTCACGTCGAGAGCCGACGTCGGCTCGTCGAGGATCAGCACGGACGGGTTTAGCGCCGTCGCGATCGCGATCATCACGCGCTGCGCCATGCCGCCCGACAGTTGAAACGGATAGCGCCGCACGATCTCCTCGGGGTCGGGCAGTCCGAGCTGGCCGAGCACGTCGATGCTCATCGCCTTCGCCTCGCGCCTGGAAACCCGCTGGTGCGTGCGGATGACCTCTTCTACCTGATCGCCGATGGAGAGCACGGGGTTCAGGCCGGTGCTCGGGTCCTGGAAGACGATCGCGATCTCGCGGCCGCGAATCTTGCGCAGCTCCTCGCCCTTGAGGGTCAGCAGGTCGCGGTCGCGGAAGTAGATCTTGCCGCCGGTAACTCGGCCCGGATAGGGCAGAAGGCCCATGATCGCCAGCGCCACCGACGACTTGCCGCTCCCGCTCTCGCCTGTGATCGCCAGCGTGGTGCCGCGGGGCACGTCGAAGGAGACGTGGTTCACGGCCTTCACGACGCCGTCGGTCGTGTCGAATTGGGCCTGGAGGTCCTCTACGCGGAGGATGATGTCCTGCAAGGGGCGCCTTTCGGGTGGGCCGCCGGCCTCTCAGCGGGAGAGCGAGACGCCGCCAGCGCTACAGCGGGCGAGTCGCATTATACCAACAGCCTCGCGGCCCCACGTAGGGACAGAGCTTCAGCTCTGTCCAATAGACGCTGCGCCATTGCACAATCGCCGGGTCCGGCGCCACCTCTCGTCTGCCATGCGGACATCCTGCAGTGATGTTGAGTCGAGGGTGTTGCTTTGACAGACCTGAAGGTCTTTCCCTACTACTACGCGATCGCTGCGAGCCCTACGCGACCCGGGCGATCGCTACGAGGTCGGGTCGGCCGCGTCAGGCGATCTGCCGGCGGATCGAGGCGATCACACGGCCCTGCACCTCGACGTTGTCGGCGTCCGTATAGATCGGCTGCATGGTCTCGTTGGCAGGCTGAAGGCGCACGCGGTCCCCCTCGCGGAAGATCCGCTTCAGCGTCGCCTCCTGCTCGTTCTTGAGCCACGCGACCACCATATCGCCGTCACGGGCCGCCGCCGCTTGCTCCAGGATTACGATGTCGCCGTCGTTGACCAGCGCGTCGATCATCGACGTCCCCTTCACCCGCAGGGCGAAGACGTTCTCGCGGTTACCAACCATCTCTGGTGCGACCTCGATCGAATCAGACATGTCGGCGCTCCACGTGTCAGCAGACGGTACAGGGATCGGCTGGCCTGCCGCGATCGTGCCGATGATCGGCACGGGAACGACGCGTTGCGCGCGACGGCCGCCGTGCAGCACCTCGATGGCGCGCGACACTTCGCGGTCACGCCTGATGTGGCCCTCGCGCTCCAGGATTCGGAGGTTGTAGTCCACCACGGAGGTGGAGCTGATGTCGCAAGCCTGCTGGATCTGCCGGATGCTGGGCGGGTAGTCGTGCTCTTCGATGAACTCGCGGATGAAGTCCAGGATGCGCTGCTGTTTTGCTGACAGATCCTTCATTTAGCTTCCTTCCAGGGCGGCTCGCTGACAATAAACGAACCTTTGTTCGCCAGAACAAAAGTCTAGAGACCATACGTTCGGTTGTCAACAGGATTACGACACCGGTACAATCCGCCACGATGCCCGCGAGCGGCATCAATCAATCTGATGGGATCTGGACTAGAGGACGTACGCATACCCATGACTGACGAACAAGAGGGCCCCAAAGTAGGGCTCGTAATCTCCGCGCATCCCGACGACTCCGAATTCGGCGCTGCTGGCACGGTCTACACGTGGGTGCAGCAAGGCTGGGAGTTCTACTACGCCATCTGCACCGACGGCTCCAAGGGCAGCGAGGACCCGGACATGACCGCGGAGATCCTCGTGCCGCTCCGTCAGAAGGAGCAGAGGGCCGCCGCCGCAGTGCTCGGCGTCAAGGAAGTCTTCTTCCTCAACTACGTCGACGGCGAACTCGCCTACACCACGGACTTCGTGCGCGACATCGTGCGCCTGATCCGGCGCCTCAAGCCGCACGCCGTCTTTAGCCACGACCCCAACCACATCGTGCGCGACATGTTCATCAACCATCCGGACCACCGCGCGGCCGGCACCGTGGTCCTCGACGCGGTGTACCCGCTGGCACGGAACCGGCCCAGCTTCCCGGAGCTGCTCGACGAAGGCCTCGAACCGTACAGCGCGAAAGAGGTCTACCTCTGGACCGCCAGCAACACCAACTTCGACGTCGACATCACCGACTCGCTCGACAAGAAGTTCGAGGCTCTGGCCTGCCACAAAAGCCAGATCGACGACATGGACGCCATGAAGGAGCGCCTGCTCCAGTTCTGGAGCGACAAGGACGGGACCTACAAAGAGCGCTTCCGCCGCATCGTTCTCCCGTTCTGATGCGGATCTGCCGCTACAAGGCCGGCGATGTCGTGGGCTACGGCCTGCTTGGGGAAGACGCCGTCCAGCCGTTCGAAGGCGACCTGTTCGGCCAGCGCCAACCGGCCGGCGACTCACTACCCCTCACTGACGTCCAGCTTCTCGCGCCTCTTGTGCCGGGCACGATCCTGGCGGCGGCGGTGAACTACAAGTCTCACCTGCCCAGCGGCCGCGCCGTTCTCAAAGACGACGACGCGCCCAGCATCCCTCAGTTCTTCCTCAAGCCGGCGTCCTCTGTCATCGGCCCCGGCGAAACGATCGTTCTCCCCAGGGGCGCACGCCGCGTGGACGCCGAAGGCGAACTCGTCGCCGTGATCGGCCGCACATGCCACCAGGTCGCTCCGGAGGAGGCGCTGGACTACGTGCTTGGCTACACCTGCGGCAACGACGTCAGCGCCCGCCACTGGCAGCGCGACGACCTGCAGTGGTGGCGCGCCAAGGGCTCGGACACGTTCACGCCTCTGGGCCCGGCGATCAGCACGGATGTCGAACCGGGCGACGTCATGCTCCGCACGCGGGTCAACGGCCAGGAGCGGCAGTCGTCGAGCACAGATCAGCTCATCCACAGCGTGGCAAAGATGATCGCCTTCGCCTCGCAGGTCATCTCACTGGCGCCGGGCGATCTGCTCTTCACCGGCACGCCGGGAGAGCCGCCGCCGCTCGAGGACGGCGACACCGTGGAGGTCGAGATCGACGGCATCGGCATCCTCTCGAACCCCGTCCGCCGCGAAGCCTAGCTCCCGGCTCCAGACGTCGGCGCGGAGTGTCGGCGGGAACGTTTCGCTCTGCGAGCGGGATGTGAAGGGGCGGTCAGGAGCGAAGTTGGGGGGCAGACGGATGTGAGCGGGGCACAGACGAATACGCCGCTCGTGCCAACGGCGCTTCGGCTGCTACTTTGCGGTTGGGCCGGCGGTGGGTACCGCAGCCGAGCGGTGCAGTAGCTTCTGCGCCTCTTCGGTGACACCGATGTCCACGGCGTCACAGTACGTGGCGTAGATCGTGCGGTCCATCAGACGCAGACCGTCTTCGTTCAGCTGGCCGCTCTGCTCGCTGCGCAGTTTGAGCAGCCGATTCAGCCGCTGAAGGAAGTGGCTTTGCATTGGCGAAAGGGAACCCTCATTCCGCTTCGTCGGAGAAAGCATCTCCCAACCCTCCTGTCTTTCCGAGACCTGTACCTGGGAGTCCGGCATTTGTACTTGCCTCGGATTAAGCGTACGTGGTGCGCCTTCGCGGTGGCAAGCCTGCGAAGGCGTAATAAAGGTTAATAGTTCGTGTATCAGGCCAGCTATCGGATTCCTGTGCTCCGCCTATAGGGCTGATCCTACCGCTGCGTTGGTGGTCGCGGTGGCACTTGTGAACGACCGGTCCTGGTGGCCGCGGCGGACCAGCAGGTGCAGGCGAGACCGCAGCTGGAGCGAGCGCTCTTGCGTGGCAGCGTCGTTGGCGGCTCGCTCCGAACTCCAGACCGAAATTCGGCCCTGCTCGCCGGAGTTGTCGGCCGCCTTCACGAAATGGCAGCTAACGCAGCCCTCCTGGCTGCCGTACAAGTCTACGAGTTCCTGGTTGACCTGGCTCGCCTCTTCCTCTCGTCCGGTGAGGGGCGTCATAGTCGAGACTCTGATGAACGTCATCTGGTTTTCCTCCTCAAGGACGTGCCCTGAAACTAAAGGAGCGCTGGCCAAAAACCAGCGCTCCGTCGATCGTGCTCGCGTCGGATTCTAGAGTCGAAGCTTGCCGTGCGATGGCTGGCGCCGGCGCTGTCGGGTGTCCCCGTTCATCTCTGCCTCGAGTTCGGCGCCGGCCATGGCCCCCACCTCGTAGACGTAGCCACAGGACAGGCACGTGCTGTACGCGCCATACCAGTCTTCTTCGAAGAGCATCGACCCCTCACAGCGGGGACATGCTCGCGGTGGTGCTGCTGCCTGCATAATTGGTTCCCTTCCCTCCGTCGCAATAAAAAAGAGCCGATTCCGCCACCAGGCGGATTGGCCCCTTCTTTCGCCTCCGAGGTTAGTTGACGGGTTCGGGTCGAAAGGGTGACCCTACTCGTCCGCCAACGGCGGAGCGAGATTCACCCCGAGCTGTTTCCCCCGGTCCGCCTGCGGCGGATTCGGCGCGTCACAACGTTTGTGACTTCTGTAACTATCCTTGCAGAACGTTGCGAATCTGTCAAGCGATGGTGGCCCCGAATCCGCCGCGACCAGCGGTTATCAACGTCTTCGTCCCACGCCCCCTGAGGGGCGCGTTCTCGGTTCGCCGCTCCTTGACAACGCATATAGCCGGTGCTACTTTCTAGCCACTCAAATCGCCCTGTACTCAGGTAGCCTTATTTAGAATGCAATCTGTCACCGTATCTGGCTCCGACAGGTGTGCGCTCGGATAGAGGGATTCTGTGCAGCAGTACCTCGTCCGCCGCATCCTGCTGAATTTCTTCGTCCTTTTCCTCGTGGCGACGATGGTCTTCGCCGCCCTCCGCATCGACACCAGCTCAGTCGTAACCAGGCGCGCCGGCGGCTGCCTCGCCGGTGGTACGGGTTCCGCATTGCAGGCGCAGTGCGAGATTATCGCCAGAGCGGAACTCGGCCTCGTCGACTCGATCCCGAAGCAGTACATAACGTTCCTCTGGGACACCGTGCGGCTGGATCTCGGGACGTCCACCACGGGAAACAAGGACCCGATTATAGACGAGATCTGGGAGCGCGCCGGCCCATCGATTGAGCTGGGCCTCCTGCAGATCATGTTCGCGATGGCGATCGCGTTGCCCATCGGCATTATTTCAGCGGTCAAGCAAGATGGGCCGGTAGACTACTTCTTGCGCTTCTTCTCGATCCTGGCGCTCGGCATCCCGGTGTTCGTCTTAGCAGTTCTTGTCATCCTTCTGACGTCGAGATATGCGCAGGGCACGTTCTTAGCGGACTGGCTCGGGCCACATGTCGAATACGTCACCTTCTTCGAGGATCCAATCCAGAACATCAAGATAATGTTCGCACCAGCGATCTTAGCCGGGCTCGGTACTGGCGCCATCATCATGCGCTTCCTGCGCTCTCAGATGCTTGAGGTCCTCCGCCAGGATTACGTCCGTACCGCCTGGGCCAAGGGGTTGACGGAGCGAGTGGTGATCATCCGTCATGCTCTCAAGAACGCCTTCATTCCGGTGCTCACGATCGTCGGTATCCTTCTCGGGAACATCGTCAGCGGCAACGTCATCCTGGAGGTCATCTATGGGATACCCGGCCTCGGCGCCTACATCGTCCTCAACATCTCGCAGAACCCGAACTTCCCCGCAGTGCAAGGCGTCGTCATCGTCGTCGCGGTGGTGCTAGTCTTCGTCAACCTGCTGATCGACATCGCCTACGGCTGGCTCGATCCGCGGATCAGGTTCACCTAGGGAGCGGGCAGGCATGGACGAAACTCAGGCGATCCCGGCGGCAACGGCAGCACAGGCGACACCCTCTCGTTTCGGTGCGCTGCTGCGCGGCGTCTGGAAGTTCATCAGGACGAAGCCCCTTGGCGCATTCGGCTTCCTGCTTATCTTCTTCCTCTTCGCGATGACGCTGGGTACCCCGAAGGCGGAGTTCGGCGCACCGTCGCTCCCGGACCGCCCCTTCGGCTTCGAACTTGGTTCGCCGTGGATGCAGCGCTACTCCCCCGAGACGCTCTTCACCACCGAGTCGGGCCTCGTCTCTGCCTACGAGTCGCCGAGCGTCGAGCACTGGATGGGCACCGACCAGTCGGGCCGCGACACGTGGTCGAGAATCGTCAACGGCGCTCGTCGATCCCTTTTCGTCGGCGTCTGGGCGCTTGTCTTCGCCACGCTCATTGGCGCCGGCATCGGCATCGTCTCGGGCTTCTGGGGAGGGTGGTTCGACCTGATTTCGCAGCGTTTCATGGATGCGCTGCAAGCGTTCCCGGCTCTGATCGCCCTGATTCTCATAATCACGATCAATCCAACGATCCCGTATATCAACGACGAAGGCGATCAAGTGACATTACTCATGGCGGCGATCGCCCTCGGCCTGGTCGGGATACCGAGCGTTCAACGCATCACGCGCGGGGTCGTGCTGTCTGTTCGCGAGCAGCAATACATCGATGCGGCTCGAGTCATCGGCGCCACCGATGCACGCATCATGTGGGGCTACGTCCTGCCCAACATCTTTTCTTCGATCATCGTCGTTTTCTCTACGGGCATCGCCGTCGTTATCCTGGCGGAGGCGGCGCTTACCTTCATCATCCCGGACAAGCTGCCACAGGGCGTGTCCTGGGGCTTCATGCTTAACGACTCTTACGCATCGCTGGGCGACGCTCCGTGGCCGGGGGTCTTCGCCGCTGCCGCTATCTCGTCCGCTGTGCTAGGCTTCAACCTTGCGGGCGACGCGCTGCGAGACGTGCTGGACCCACGGCTACGGCAACGGTAAGTCTCGCCGGAGCGACGCTTCGTAACCTGATGGGGGGCCCCACCTGCTGAAAGGAGACAGGTAAGGCATGTCGGAATCTAACTACTGGGACAAGTTCTGGCGAAAGCGAGTCAGCCGACGGAGGCTCATGTCCGGCGCTCTCGTCGTCGGCGGCGGTCTGGCGGCCGCCTCGGTCGTCGGCTGCACCACGGATGAGTCGGGCAACGGTGGCGGTGGCATCGGCGGTGATACACGGGCGTTCCTGGACTTCGTGGACGGCACCGAAGCCAACCCGATACCGTACGTCGACGCCCGCCGCGACTTCATTCCGGCGCCGGCCGACTCCCGTGGCGGCACATTCACCTACATCGGCTTCGACCCGGTCGTCCTCGACCGCTACGACCCGCACCAGACCCAGTTCGGCCCGATGTACTCCAACCAGTCGGCTGTCTTCAGCAAGCTCTACCGCTACGCCAGCCATGACGAGCCGACCTGGGAGAACATCCTTCCGGATCTCGCTGAGTCCGCTCCGGAGATGATCGGCGACCCCGATGCACCGACCGAGTACGTCATTAAGATCCGCCAGGGGGTACGTTTCCACGACACTGAGAAGATCCGCAAGAACTTCCCCGGCCTGGCCGGCCGCGAACTGACCGTCGATGACGTCATCTTCAGCTACGACCGCCAGCGCAACGTGGACAGCGCCCAGCGGCCCTACTACTACCGCTCGAGCCAGTACGAGACGATCGACACCATCGAGAAGATCGACGACTACACGATGCGCATCAAGACCAACGGCCCGGTCGCGCCGTTCTACCACTTCCTGGCCGACACCAACGCCATGATCATCCCAAAAGAGATCGTGGACATGGAAGAGGGCCCGACCGGCCAGCCGTGGGACTCCGTCGACGCCCTGGCCGGGCGCGATCCCGGCCCCGGCGACCGCATGATCGGCACCGGCCCCTTCATGTGGGACAGCCTTATCTTCGGCATCGAATACAAGGCGGCACGCAACCCCGACTGGTTCGGCTGGGGCGATCCGGACCTGAACAGGCCGTATCTGGACGGCTACCTGGCAACCGGCCAGGGCCTGAACGACGCCACCGTGGAGTCGCTCTTCCGCCGCAAGGAGATCGACACGGCCGGCTTCATCGACAATCCCGCCTGGATCGTCGGCATGAAAGAAGATGAGCCGGAGCTGGAGTTCCTGCGCGCCGCCACGTCCGGCTGGCTGAACACGCGTTTCAAGGTGTTCTGCAAGCCGTTCGACGACTGGCGCGTGCGCCGCGCCTTGCACCTGGCCACCGACCGCCAGCAGATCGTGCAGATCATCGGCTCAGGCGCCTGGAACGTCGCTGGGCCCATCACCAAGGCGATCAGCTACTGGGCGCTGCCGGAAGAAGAGCTGATGTCTCTGCCGGGCTACCGCACCGACAAGGCAGGCCGCGAAGCCGACCTCACCGAGGCGCGCCAGCTGTATGAGGCTGCCGGCCGCCCGGAGATCCCGCAGATCTGGTTCGCTGACATACCGGACTACATCCGCCGCTACGCGCCTTCGTACATCGAGACTACGCTCAAGAAGAACCTGGGCATCGACCAGGACATCAACTTCCAGGCGGTGTCCTACTCCCGCATCGCTGAGGGTTACCTCAAAGACGACTGCGACCTTGGCGGCTTCAGCTGGGGCTTCGACAACGGCTGGATCGACCTGGACGACTGGTTCTATCCCTACTTCATCACCGACGGCCCCAAGAACTCGTTCCGTGTATCTGATCCGGATCTCGACCTGCTGCTCGAGGCCCAGCGCAGGGAGTTCAATGCCGAAGAACGTCTGGACCTCGGCTACCAGATCCAGCGCTACGTGCTGGGCGAGACGAACCCGGAGGCGCCGGCGGCCAACGCGCGCATCGACTACGCTTCTCCCGGTGGCGGCACGATCGCCTGGCCGTACGTCAAGAACCGCACCGGCTGGCCGTGGTTCGGCAACAACTACTGGATCGCGGACATCTGGTTCGACAAGACGGACCCGTCGTTCGAGGGCCGGCCCGGATAGCGAACACCGCACTCACGAACGCCATGAGGGCGCCGCTCAGCGGCGCCCTCATTCGTTGCCTGCGTGACTCTAGAACACGGCCGTCGTGCTGCCGCCGTCGACCTGGATCGTCGTGCCGGTGATGTAGCGCGCCCGGTCGGACGCCAGGAACGCGACGAGGCCCGCCACGTCCGTAGCCTCGCCCAGGAAGCCCATCGGCACGCGGCCCTCTTCCAGCGAGACGGCATCAGCCAGCGTTTGCCCCTGTCGCGCCGCCCGCTCCTCGATCAGCGCAATCAGCCGCTCGGTGGCGATGTTGCCGGGGCAGACGTTGTTCACCGTGATGCCCTCGGGCGCCAGTTCGCGCGAGAGCGTCTTCGCCAGGCCGACGACGGCAAGCCGGGTGGCGTTCGAGAGGATCAGCCCGTCGATCGGTTGCTTTACCGCAACCGAGGTGATGTTGATAATACGGCCGCTCCCGGAGCGCCTGAGGTGCGGCAACGCCTCGCGGACCGTGCGCACGACCGAGAGGAGGTTCTGGTCGATGGCGTGCTGCCAGTAGCGCTCGTCCAGGTCCTGGAAGGTGCCGGTGGGCGGTCCGCCGGCGTTGTTCACCAGGATGTCCAGCCGTCCCAGCTTCTCCGCGGCCGCCGCGACCGTCCGCTTGATGTCGTCGTGGGACGCCATGTCACAGACGGCGTACTCTACCTCTTTGCCGGTCTCGCTCCGTATCTCCTCCGCGGCGGCTGCCAGGTTCTCCGCGCTGCGCGAGCAGATCATCACGCGCGCGCCCTCACTCACGAACTCCCTGGCGATCGCCTTGCCGATCCCCTTGCTGGCGCCGCCGACGAGGGCGGCACGTCCTTCCAGGCCCAGGTCCATGGTTCGCTCCTCCCGCTGTGCTGGCACCATCGTAGCGGCTCGTGCCGGGTGGCGCTTCGTTGACCCTTGCCGGGAGCTGGGCCTATACTGCGGCCACAATCGAATAAGTGGACGGAGGTCTCCACGACGTTCCGCCAGCGGTCTACTCGCTGACGGGGCGCAGGAGTCAAAAGCGAAGCCGGTGAGAGGCCGGCGCTGTCCCGCAACTGTATCCCCGGTTCCCCGGCGCGTCGGAGAGACCAGGGAAGCCAGGTCGCCTGCCTAAGTCCGAGTACCAGCCTTCGAGGAAAGGCATGGGCCTCGCGCTCAGGCGACGAACCCTTGCTCACTCGGGCAGGGGTCTTTTTCTTGACCGCACCCTTGCCTTCCGCCAGTTGACGGGAGGAACCACGCCATGCGACTAGTCTTCGTTCTCGCCGGCCTCATCTTCGCCGTGCTCGTCTTCGCCGCCGCCTGCGGTGACGACGACGCCGGTGGCGACGCCGCGCCGGCCGAATCCCAGAAGTTCTTCGATTGCGCCGAGGCGTTCCCCGGCTCGGCGCCCGATGCCTCCGCCTTCCCCGCGGAGGTCACCGACGGCAGCGGCCGCTCGGTGGCGATCGATGCCGCGCCGCAGGCGATCGCCTCGCTCTCCGCCGGCCACACCGAGATTCTCTACGCCATCGGCGCGGGTGACGCGATGACGGCCGTCGACAACACGTCCGATTGTCCTGCCGCCACCTCGTCGCTGGAGCACATCGACGCCTTCAGTCCCAGCGTCGAGTCAATCGTTGCGCTGGAAGCGGACGTGGTCGTCCTCTTCTTCGATCCGGGCGACCTGGTGCAGAGCCTCGACGATCTGGGCGTTACTGTCCTGATGATGCCCTCGCCGTCGACTATCGCCGGCGTGTACGAGCAGATCGAGATCCTCGGCGACGCCACTGGACACGCGGCGGAGGCCGACGCGCTGATCACTTCGATGAGGGCCGCCGTCGTAACGATCACGACGGATGTGGAAGAGTTCGACGCGCCGACGTTCTTCCACGAAGTCGACAACACCTACTACACCGCCGGGCCCGGCAGCTTCATCGCCGACCTTTACGGCCAGCTCGGCGCAGAGAACATCGCCGAGTCCACCGGTCAGGCGTTCCCGCAGATGAGCGCCGAGGCGATCATCGCCGCCGATCCGCAAGTCATTATCCTTGCCGACGAAGACGCTGGCGAGTCGCCGGAAACGGTGGCGGCGAGGCCCGGTTGGGGCGTGATCGCGGCGGTGCTGGACGGTCGCGTGCACGTTGTCAGCCCGGACATCATCAGCCGGCCGGGGCCGCGCCTCGTCGAGGCGCTGGAAACGCTCGCCGGCTATCTGTATCCGGAGCTGCCTGAGTGAGGTTGACCCGGCGGCGAAGTCAGCCGCTCGAGCTGACGACGGCAGCGCCCGAGGCTCTGATCGCGGGTCTGCGGTCCGCGCTCTGGCCGCGTCTGCTGCTGTCCTGCCTGGCGCTGGCCGTGGCGTTCGTGCTGGGGCTCACTCTCGGCCCGACGGCGATCTCACCGGGAGACACATTGCGGGTGCTGGCCTCGCACCTGCCGGGCGTCGGCATCTCGGAGGATGTCTCGCTGGCGACACGGACCATCGTCTGGGACGTGCGTCTGCCGCGCGTCATCCTCGCTGGCACGGTCGGCGCGACGCTGGCGTTGACCGGCGCGGCCTACCAGGGCGTCTTCCGTAACCCGCTCGCCGACCCGTACCTCATCGGCGTGGCGACGGGTGCGGCGCTTGGCGCAACGATCGTCATCGTCTCGGACGTTTCCTACGCCTGGGGCGGTATCAGCCTGCTGCCCCTC
Organism: Chloroflexota bacterium; assembly: GCA_022565075.1. GTDB lineage: Bacteria > Chloroflexota > Dehalococcoidia > SM23-28-2 > RBG-16-64-32 > CF-162. The sequence continues at coordinate 14,802 of JADFKG010000021.1, forward strand.
GCCGCCTTCGCCGGGGCGATCATATCAGTGGCCGTCGTTTACGGAGTGGCGCGCGTCGGCAACACAGCGCCGACGACGACGCTGATCCTCGCCGGCGTCGCGCTAGCCTCGCTGTCGACGGCGATCACCTCCTACCTGATGCTGCGCGAAACGACGAACGCGACGGCGATCCTCTCCGTCATCCTCGGCGGCTTCAACACCGCGTCGTGGACAAAGGTCCTCTGGGTCCTGCCCTACGCCGTCCCCGCAGGCGTCGTCATCCTCGCCCACGGCCGCATCCTCAACGTCCTCGCGCTCGACGAAGAACAGGCGCGCTTCCTCGGCTTAAACGTCGAGCGGACGAAGCTCCTGATTCTGGGCGTCGCCTCGTTGGCCGCGGCGGCCGCGGTTTCGGTGGGCGGCACGATCGGCTTCGTCGGGCTCATCGTGCCGCACGCCATCCGCCTCGTCTGGGGCCCGGACAACCGCTACCTGCTGCCGCTGTGCATCGTTCTCGGCGCGGCGTTCCTCATCGGCGCCGATCTCATCGCTCGCACCGCTGACAGCCCGTCCGAGATTCCGGTCGGCATCATCACGGCCTTCTTCGGCGTGCCCTTCTTCCTGTACCTGCTGCGGCGCGCGCGGCTGGGAGCGTACTTCTAGTGGCCGTCGCGCCGGAGCAGACAGAACTCGCTGCCGAGGTGGAAGGCGTCACCGTGGCCTACCACTCTGCTGGCCGCGAGATCGTGGCCCTGAGCGCCCTTGACCTGGCGCTGCGGCCGGGCGAGCTCCTGGGCCTGGTCGGTCCCAACGGCTCCGGCAAGACGACGCTCATCAGGGTGCTCACCGGCGTGGTCCGCCCTTCCGCCGGACGCGTCTGGCTCTCCGGTCGCGACGTGGCGGCGATCCCTCAGGCAGAGATCGCGCGTCTGGCCGCCGTCGTCCCGCAGGACCCGGTCCTGCCGCCGGCGTTCCAGAGCCTCGACTGTGTGCTGATGGGGCGCACGCCACACTTGCGCATGCTCCAGCAGGAGGGCCCGCGCGACCTCGAAATCGCGCGCCGGGCGATGCTGGCGACTGACACCTGGGGCTTCGCGGACCGGCCCGTAGGTGAGCTGTCCGGCGGTGAGCGTCAGCGCGTCATCGTGGCGCGGGCGCTGGCGCAGGAGACGCCTGTCCTGCTCCTGGACGAGCCGACGGCGCACCTCGATATCGGTCACCAGGGGGCGGTGCTCGGCCTCATGCGCCGCTTCGCGCGGCAAGACGGCTCCGGCGGATCCGCGGGAAAGGCGGTGCTCGCGGTCGTGCACGACCTGACGCTTGCCGCCCACTACTGCGATCGCCTTGTCATGCTCAACGCCGGTCGTGTCGCCGCCGAGGGCGCGCCGGCGGACGTGCTGCGGCCCGAGCTTCTGCGCGACGTCTACGGCGTGGCGGTAACCGTAATCCCGCACCCGGAGACGGGCCGGCCGGTTGTGGCGCCCTCGGACGGCGGCTAGACTCTGGGCAAGACGATGCCCGCGAAGAAGCCCCGCAAGAGCATGCTCTACACCCGCACCGGTGACGACGGGACGACGGCGCTGTTTGGCGGCAAGCGCGTTTCCAAAGACGATCCGCGCGTCGAGGCATACGGCGCGGTGGACGAGCTGAACTCGGTGATCGGTGTCGCGGTCTCGGTGATGCGGCGGCGCAGGCTCATTTCGGTGCTGCAGGGCATCCAGAACGAGCTCTTCAACGTCGGCTCGGAGCTGGCCAGCGCTGGTGCGAAGCGGGCCGAGGTGGCCGCGCTCTTTACGGACGCCGAGCGAAAGATCGCGGCGCTGGAGGCGCTTACGGACGAGTACGACGGCAAGGTGCCGGCCCTGCGCACGTTCATCCTGCCGGGCGGCTCACAGGCGGGCGCGCTGCTGCACCTCTGCCGCACCGTCTGCCGCCGCGCGGAGCGCTCACTCGTGACGCTTGGCCGCAAGGAGAAGGTGAGGCCCGCCATCGGCGCTTACCTCAACCGCCTGTCCGACCTGCTCTTCGTCCTCGCCCGCTACGAGAACCGCGCCGCGAAGAAGCCCGAGAGCCCGTGGCGCAAGGGATAGCGGGGACGGAGCCCCGGCGCTGAACCCGGCGCCAGTCGTCGCGAGCGCATGATCCCCGTCGCCGATTCCGTCAGCACGCGGCGCACCCCCTACGTCAACGTCTCCCTGATCATCGTCAGCATCGCCGTCTTCGTCTACGAGCTAACGCTATCGGCCGCTGACCTCAACCAGTTCTTCCTCGACTACGGCGTCGTCCCGGCCGATATCGACGCCTGGGTGGGCGATCGCTCGGGCATCGAGGCGCCGCTGACGATCGCGACGGCGGCGTTCGTTCACGGCGGCTGGCTGCACCTGGGCTTCAACATGCTCTTCCTCTGGGTGTTCGGCGACAACATCGAGGACGCGCTGGGCCACCTCCCGTACCTCGTCTTCTACCTGCTCGCCGCCGCCGGCGCAGCCGCGCTCCAGGTGGCGACTGACACCGGCTCCGTGATCCCGATGGTCGGCGCCAGCGGTGCGATCGCCGGCGTGCTTGGCGCCTATCTGATTCTCTATCCGCGGGCAACGGTCGCTGTGCTCTTACCGTTCTTCTTCTTCATCCCGTTGCCGGTCCCGGCGTTCGTGCTGCTCATCTTTTGGTTCGCGCTCCAGCTCTTCACCGGCATCGCCAGCATCGGCACGTCTGAGGTGTCGCAGGGCGTCGCGGTCTGGGCGCACGTTGGCGGCTTCATCACCGGCCTCATCCTCATCCTGTTGCTGCGCCCGTTCATACGCACGCGTTCCTACCGGCGATCGCGCAGGCGCCGGCAGATGTACTGATTGGGCGTGCGAGCGTCGGCCCCGTTCCCTTAGCGCGCACTAGAATTCTCTTGACTGCTTACCAGCGATTATGGCTAAATGGCAGTGCTCCGGCTACGGTCGGCGCGCTAAGACCCGCCAAAAGGAGCAGCCCATGTCAGACGCTTCCCCCACGGATATTCCGCCCGAACTAGTAAAGGTCGCCGAGGAGAAGGACATCCCGCTGGATCTCATCCGGCGCGCCCTCGCCCTCGGCTTCCCGCCGGACGGCATCCGTCAGCAGATGAGCATGCCGGGCGTCACCGCAGAGGCCGCTGAGAAGCTCATCTCCGAGCAAGAGAAGATCCGCAGCGGCGGCGAGATCACGATCCCGGAGGATGTCCTCGCCCTCTCCCGCGAGAAGGACTGGCCCGAGGAGCTGATCAAACGCGCACTCACCCTCGGCGCGCCGGCCGCCATGCTCATCCAGCAGATGAAAGCCGGCATCACTGCCGAGCAGGCCGCGAGCTTCATCGCCCAGCAGGAACGGATGCGTGGCGGTGAGGACGGCGCGCCCAAACTGGACCTCTCCTGGATGAAAGTGCCGACCGAGTGGGGCATGCGCATTCTTCCGGGCAAGAAGGGGCTCACCACCGGCATGCTCAACGTCGGCACATACGCCGACATCCCTGACTTCTGGCCGTATCACACGGAGATGCCGCGCGGGGCGCACCCGATCCCCGGCCTCCCGGCGATGGGCTACTCGATCTACGAGAAGGCGGAGCTCTGGTCCGAAAACGCCGCCGACCTCTACGAGGAGGCGATTCAGCGCCGCTGGCGGCCCTCGACCGACATCCCGTGGGAGTCGATGGAGGATCTGCCGGACGCTGTCGAGAAGGCAGTCTGCCAGCTCTGCACGCACATCTGTGAGCGGGCGCTTGTCGCCGGCGACATCGTCGGCGGCTGGCTGCCGGAGATGTCCTACGGCTACCACGAGGTCAAGCTTTACCTCTCGGTCGCAGAGTTCGACGTCGCGCGCTGGTTCGAGGTGTTCCGCAAGCGGGCGCTGTCCAACGGCGGCGGCCTCGGCATCCAGGCGCCCGGCTACTTTCACCGCACACTGATCGACGCTCGCGCCTGGACGGAGGCCTCTGCGGCGCTGCACATCCTGGCCGCAGGCCAGCTGATGATGCTCTTCCAGATCGGCTTGTACACCGCCCACAACGAAGCTGAGCGCACGATCTTCAGCTACTGCATCCAGGACGTCGCCCGCCAGCGTGGGTACGGCTCGCAGCACCTCAAGTACTTCCTGAGCCGGCACAGCGATCGCCGACAGGAGATTAGCCACCTCCTCAACAAGTACGAGGTCATGCTGGAATACGAGTGGAACGCCGACGAGCCCCTGCGTGGGGCGCTCATGATCCTCCTCGGCGGTGGTTCCTCGGAGGAGCAGATCGCCGACGGCGCCAGCAAGCTGGAGTACTTCCGCAAG
>JADFKG010000022.1 GCA_022565075.1 Chloroflexota bacterium
GGCCGCACGCACGGATCTCCTCACGCCGGAGCTCACAGACCCCCTGACCCGGTCCCAGTACCAGACGCTGAGGGAAGGCTTTCGGGACCTGCCCGACTCCACGCTCGTCTACCCGACGCACGGCAGCGGATCGTTCTGCTCGGCAGGGGACGGCGGCGACCGGTCGTCCACGCTCGGCGAGCAACGGGCGATCAACCCGGCGATGTCTGACATGACGGAAGACGAGTTCGTGGAGTGGTTTCCGGGTACGTTTCCGCGCGTTCCGGAGTACTACTGGCGCCTGCGACCGCTGAACCAGGCGGGCCCCCGCCTCAGGCGGGACATCGCCGCCCCGAAGACGCTCGACGCCCACCACTTCGAGGCCGCAGGCAGGCGTGGCATGATCGTCGACGTGCGGACGCCGGAAGAACACCTCGCCGGCCACATCCCGGGCTCGCTGAGTAACCCGTTCCGCGATGTCTTCGGTGTGTGGCTGGGGTGGCTGATCGAGCTTGGCACGCCGCTGTCTTTCGTCTGCGACGGCCAGCCGTTGGAGCAGGTGATCGATGAGTGCCTCCTCGTCGGTCACGAGGAGCTGACAGCGGCCCTCGAGGGTGGGTTCGCGGCCTGGGAGCGAGCCGGCCTCCCGGTTGCCTCCGATCCCTACCTCACGCCGGCCGATGCCCGCAAGGCGATCCTCGACGGCGCCCTCGTACTCGACGTGCGCGAGCCAGACGAGTGGGCAGTCTCCCGGATCGAAAATGCCCTGCATATTCCGCTGGGGTCGCTGCAAGACCGCCTGCCGGAGGTTCCGCGAGACCGCCCCGTGCTGGCGTACTGTGGCGCTGGTCAGCGCTCCTCTTCCGCCGCCTCGGTCCTGGAGCGCGCCGGAATCGAGACGGTGATGAGCATCCGCGGCGGCCTCAGCGCCTGGGTCGACGCCGGCGAACCCGTCGTGACGTGAAAAGGCCGGGGCACTGGCGCCCCGGCCTCACTGACCACTAGCTGCTGGCCACTAACCACTAACTACACCTCGCGGTATTCGCCCTCGACGGTGCCTTCTTCGGCACCGTCTTCGTCGTCCCGCCTTCGCCTTCGCCGCCGGGCGCTCCGGTCTCCGCGCCGACGCCGGCTCCTTCCGCGCCCTCTCCGTAGACGGCCGAGCCGGCCTTCTGCAACGCCTCGGTCAGCGCCTCGACGGCGCTCTTCAAGGTCTCGCTCGAGGCGTCGTTGGAGAGGCCGTCGCGAACGTCCTTGACGCGGGCATCGATGTCCGCACGAACGTCGGCCGGGATCTTGTCGCCGGCCTCGCTCATCGTCTTCTCCGCCGTGTAGGCGAGCGAGTCGGCCTGGTTGCGGATCGCGACGCCTTCACGACGCTTGAGATCGTCCTCGGCGTGGGCTTCGGCGTCGCGCTTCATCTGCTCGATCTCTTCCTGGCTCAGGCCCGTGCCCGCCTGGATCGTGATCTTCTGCTCGCGCCCGGTGCCTGTGTCGCGGGCTGAGACGTGCAGGATGCCGTTGGCGTCGATGTCGAACGCCACCTCGATCTGGGGCAGGCCGCGGGGCGAAGGCAGGATGCCGTCCAGGATGAAGCGCCCGAGCGACTTGTTGTCGCTCGCCATGCCGCGTTCGCCCTGGAGCACGTGAATCTCGACCGACGCCTGGTTGTCGGAGGCGGTCGAGTACGTCTTGGACTTCGACGTGGGGATCGTGGTGTTGCGCGGGATGATCGCGTCAGCGACTCCGCCCAGCGTCTCGATCGCCAGCGAGAGCGGCGTGACGTCCAGCAGCAGAACCTCGCGCACGTCGCCCTTGAGGACGCCGGCCTGGATCGCCGCGCCGATGGCCACGACCTCGTCCGGGTTCACGCCTTTGTGCGGCTCGCGCCCGAAGAACTCCTTCACCTTGTCGTTCGCCAGCGGCATGCGTGTCTGTCCGCCGACGAGGATCACCTCACCCACTTCGTCCGGCTTCATCTTCGCGTCGTCCAGCGCCTTGCGCACCGGCCCAATCGTCTTCTCGACGAGGTCGCCGACGAGCTGCTCAAGCTTGGCGCGCGAGAGTTGGATCGCCAGGTGCTTCGGCCCCGAGGAGTCCGCTGTCACGAACGGCAGGTTGATCTCCGTCTGCTGGGTGGATGAAAGCTCGACCTTGGCCTTCTCGGCGGCCTCCTTCAGGCGCTGCAACGCCATGCGGTCCTGGCGCAGGTCGATGCCCTGGTCCTTCTTGAACTCGTCGATCAGCCAGTTGATGATCTGCTGGTCGAAGTCGTCGCCGCCCAGGTGCGTGTCGCCGTTAGTCGACTTGACGTGGAACGTGCCGTCGCCGATCTCCAGGATCGAGATGTCGAACGTGCCGCCGCCGAGGTCGTAGACGGCGATCATCTTCTCGTCCTTCTTCTCCAGCCCGTAGGCCAGCGCGGCGGCCGTCGGCTCGTTGATGATGCGCAGGACGTCAAGCCCGGCGATCTCGCCCGCGGCCTTCGTCGCCTGGCGCTGCGAGTCGTTGAAGTAGGCGGGGACGGTGATCACGGCCTCCGTCACCTCGTCGCCCAGGTAGGCCTCGGCGTCGGCCTTCAGCTTCTGCAGGATCATCGCGCTCAGCTCCGGCGGGCTGTACGATCGCTCGCCCATCCAGACGCGGGCGTCGCCGTTCTCGGCGGCGTCGATCTTGTAGGGCAGTATCTTGAGGTCGCGCTGCACCTCTTCGTCGTCGAGGCGGCGGCCCATCAAGCGCTTGATCGAGTAGATAGTGTTCTCCGGGTTCGTCACGCCCTGCCGCTTGGCCACCTGGCCGACGAGCCGCTCGCCGGCCTTGTTGATGGCGATCACGGACGGCGTTGTGCGGCCGCCTTCGGCGTTGGGGATGATGACGGGCTCGCCGCCCTCCATCACCGCCATCGCGCTGTTCGTAGTCCCGAGGTCAATTCCAATTGTTCTAGCCATTTGCGGGCTCTCCTTCTGTTTCCTTCTTCTCTTCGCCGCCCTTGCCGACGACTACCATCGCCGGGCGCAGGACGCGGTCGTGCAGCGTGTAGCCGCGCTGCACTTCGCTTATCACCTTGTTCTCCTCGCCCTCCGCGTGCGCCACGGCCTCGTGGAACTTCGGGTCAAACGTCTCGCCTTCCGTTTTGATCGGCTTCACGCCCGCGCTCTCCAGCAGGGCGAGCAGCTTGCGGTAGATCAGGCGCACGCCGTCGAACCACGTCATCGCGGCGACGTGGCTGTCGAGCGACTGAAACGCGCGCTCGAAGTCGTCCACGATCGGCAGGATGTTGAGGATCAGCGAGGCGCCGGCGTAGCGTGAGGAGTCCGCGCGCTCCTGCTCGGAGCGGCGCTTGAAGTTCTGCAGGTCGGCCTCGGCGCGGCGCCAGTTGTCCAGGTAGCGCTTCGACTCCTCCTCAGCCTTCTCCACACGCTCCTCGATCGGCACCTCCTGCAGCTCGTCCGACGGGGTCTCGTCCGTCTGGGCCTCGCTTGTCTGGGGCGTGCCCGTCTGGGCCTCCTCCGGCTCGCCCGTCGGGGCGCCCGTCTGGGCGGCGCCGGGGTCGTCGGAGGACTCGGGCGAGTCGGCGGGTTGAGTTGTTTCCTTCTCCATCTTGTCTCCGGTCCTTATCGGCTTTCGGGTGGGGCTACCCTGCGGGTCCGTTGGAAAGTCATGCGGCTGCGACGTTCGCGCCCCGGCCTAGGCGAAGTAGACGCCGAGCATCTCTTCCATGAGCGTCGACATGTAGCGCACCATCGCCACGTTGCGGCCGTAGTGCATACGCGTCGGCCCGACGACGCTGAGCATGCCGCGCAGGCCTTCCGGGCCGCCGTAGCGCGTCGTCACGACGCTGCACAGCTGCATCTCGTCGACCGGGTGCTCGCCGCCGATGATGATCGACACGGCATGCTCTCCGGCGGTTGTCTCAACCCCGGCCGAGACCGGTATCGCCTTCGAGATGTTGCGCTCCTCGAGTACGCCCAGCAGGTCGACGACGCGCTCGCCTTCCGTGAACTCCGGCTGCTTGAGCAGGTCGCGCACGCCGTCCATGAACGACGGCTCGGGGGTCAGCTCGTCGGCTGACTTGAGCAGGTCCGTCGTCGCCTGGCGCACCGTTATCTCGACGGGCGAGGAGACGATCTTCTGCTCGCTGATCTCAGCGGCGCTCTTGCCGGCCATCAGGTCGTTGAGGCGCCGCGCCAGCGAAGTCAGCTCTTCTTGCGTGAACGGCTGGTCGAGCGTCAGCGTTTGCTGCAGCACGCGGGCCTCTTCGAGGACGATGATGAGCAGCGCCAGGTAGTCGTGCACGCCGACAAGCTCGATCCAGCGCACGCGTGGCTCCGGCGAGTGCGGCGTGGTCACGACGGCGGCGTTTCGCAGCCTCGTCGCCAGGATCGCCGCCGCCAGCCGCGCCCACTCTTCGAGTTCGCGCGCCGCCTGGTGGAACTGGTGGCGGATCGTCTGGCGCAGGTCCTCGGTCAGCGCCTCCTCTTGCATCAGCGATTCGACGTAATAGCGGTAGCCGGAGTCTGTCGGCACGCGGCCGGCGGAAGTATGCGGCTGGGCGACGAGCCCCTCGTCCTCCAGGGCGGCCATCTCGTTGCGGATGGTGGCCGGAGAGAGCGACAGCTCGTACTTATCGACGAGGGTCCGCGAGCCGACGGGCTGCGCCGTCTCTACGTACTCTTCGACGATGTGCCGGAGGAGCTGTTTTCGGCGGTCTGTAAGCATGATTCGTATCTAAATTAGCACTCTCCCCATGCGAGTGCTAACCGCCCAGAGACTAGCACCGACGGACCCTTTCTGTCAAGCAATACGAGGCCGCGCACGGCCCTCCGGACGCCAGCGCGCCAGGCATGTTTCTGACTGGGATCACTCCCTGTTGACCCCCGTTCGTGGCGATTGCTATACTCACGGCGGTTTCCCGGGCGTCACCAATCGCCCTGCCCCGCTACCGGCGAGTTTCAGTCCGCACGAAGGAGCTTTCCCCATGGCAGAGAACGACGAAGGCCAGGAAAAGAAAAAAGGAGGCGGCAAGAAGCGTCTCTTCGGCCTCCTAGCGATTGTCGGCGCCATCGCCGCAGTGCTTACGTTCTGGCGACGCCGCGCTGGCGGCGATGATGACGACGATGAAGACGACGACATCTAGACTGCCGGTTCATTACTCTGGCTACGATTTCACCGCCTGACTCCCTCGCCTGATGGAGATCGTCTGGCTCGGACACTCCTCGTTTCGCATTCGTGCGCGCGAAGCGACTGTCATAACGGATCCCTGCCCGCCATCCACCGGCTACACCATCGGCAAGCCGACGGCGGACGTCGTCTCGCTCAGCCACGCCCACGATGACCATACCTACCTCAAGGCCGTCGCCGGCAAGCCGATCGTCATCGACAGTCCGGGAGAATACGAGATCTCCGGCGCCTTCTTGACCGCGATCCCCACGTACCACGACGGGGAGAAGGGCGGCGAGCTAGGCAAGAACCTGGTCTTCGTAATCGAGATGGAGGGCATCAAGATCTGCCACCTGGGCGACCTGGGGCACGCTCCCACTGCCGACCAGGCGGAGGGCATGACTGGCGCCGATGTCCTCATGATCCCCGTCGGTGGCGATTCGACGATCGACGGCGCCAAGGCGGCAGAGATCGTCCCCACGCTCGACGCCCGCATCATCATCCCGATGCACTATAAGACGCCCGTCACCAAGGGCGACCTGGAATCGGCGGACCGTTTCCTCAAGGAGATGCAGTCGACAGCGGTCCAGGCGCAGCCAAAACTCTCGCTCAGCTACAACACGGTCCCTTCGGACACGCAGGTGATTCTGCTCGACTACCGCGGCAAGAACGGCTAGCGCCGACAGGCGACGATCACCGACAGCCCCACGCCAGACTGACTCTCTTCGGCAAGGCCACGTCACGGCCCTCGCTGGCAGCGCTCAACGCTTCCGAAGGCGCCCCGTGGCCGTCGTTGCCGGGGATGCACGCCGTTAGGGCCACACGCACTGCCCATCGCTGCCTGAAACGGCTCCTAGAGCGTTACGAAGCGGACTTCGGGCTCATCGCGTCTGCGGAAACGGCGGCGATCACGCCGGCCAAAGAGGGGCCGAGGGCGAGCAAGGAATAGCGCCACCGTCAGCAGAGAGGCGCGGAACATCGTGCTGGGAGGAATCTACGGCAGGTAGGCGAGGGGGTCGACGGGGATTCCGCCGGACCAGAGCTCGAAGTGCAGGTGCGGGCCGGTCGAATAGCCAGTGCTGCCCAGCGCCCCTACAGCGTCTCCCTGGTTCACCCACTGGCCCTGCACAACCCAGATCTCCGAGAGGTGGGCGTACGTCGTGCGGAAGCCGTTGCCGTGGTCGACGATGACGTGATAGCCGAGGCCCCAGTCGTCCCAGGCCGCCAGGACTACGGTACCGCTGGCGGCGGCGGCGATCGGCGCTCCCCAGCTGCCGAAGCCGTCGAGGTCGATGCCCTTGTGGTAGCTATAGCTGCTCGGCTCGCCGAAATACGTTGTCAGCGGGCCGTAGTACGGCCAGATGAAGCCAACGCTGGCCACTGGTTCGGGGGCGGGGGCCGGCGCCGGGGCCGGCGTATCGAAACTGCCACTGGCCGGCACCGGGCCCGAGACGGGATCGATTCCGTCGTCGGCAAGCACGGGCGCGGTCGTCGGCGGCGGAACGCCGCCCGGGATCACCAGGACCGTGCCGTCGATCAGGTTGTCCGGCGCGGTCAGGTCGTTCGGCTCGTAGCTGATGATCGAGTCCACGGTGACGTCGTAGTAGGCGGCGATGTCGCTCAGCGTGTCACCGAGCGTGACGTTGTAGATGATTCCGTCGACGCCGGGGACGACCAACGTGCTGCCAATGTAGAGGAGGTCCGGGTCGACGCTCACCAGAGGGTTGTTCCACAGCAGGTAGGCCTCGCTGATGCCGTAGTTGGCGGCGATCCCGCCCATCGTGTCGCCCGGCTGAATGGTGTAGGTGAAGAACGAAGGAAGCGGCTCTTGGACCGTGGCCACCAACTCCGCGGTCGGCTCCGGTGCGGGGGATGCCGTAGTGGCGGCGATCTCGGCCTCGTGGCGGGCGATCAGGGAGGGCACCGTGGAGATGAGCGCCGCCGGCTTCAGGTAGCCAGCTCGGGTCTCGGCGACGGGCCCGGTCTCAATGCTGGCGAGGGTCGTCGGCTCGGAGTCAGCGACACCGCCGGCAACGGCCGTCACGACGGCGACGAATGCCAGTGAGAGGAGAAGACCGTGCAGCGCGTAGTGCCGGTATTGGGTCAGCGACTGCGCGGCCGTTTTCAGGCGAGACGGCTGCTCTTCACGTTGCGGCGGGAGTTGGCCACGCCGGTGTGGAGCGTGCGGGTCTCGTATGTTGAGCCTCCCTATCGCCAGGTCCGAGCGTGCCCTTGGTCTGGGCCCGGCTTCAGTTTGATTTCCGTTAGTTCTGCAGGTTTTCGCCGCGAATTATATCCCATTTGTCCATATTTTCACAAATTGACCGATTATCGGACGCCCAGAACAAGCGCGCGATTCAAGTACAGAGTCTCGCTGCTTACGAGCTTACGATCAACCCGTGTGCGACGTGTGGGCGCGTGGGCCTGGGAGAGGCTGCGAGAGGTTACGAGGGGTTGCGAGAGATTTTGGTGCGCTGGCGGGCCTAGATCGCTTCTTTGAGCGTCGCCAGGAAGTCTGCGTTCGTCTCGGTGCGCGACAGACGGTCCAAAATCAGCTCGGCGGATTCGCTCGAGTTTTGCGACTGGTTGACGAGCGAAGTCATCCGGCGCAGGAGGACGATGCGCTTGTGCGTGTCCTCGTCCAGCAGCAGGTCGTCGCGGCGGGTGCCGCTCTTCTGGATGTCGATAGAGGGGAAGACGCGCTTTTCGGCGAGGCGGCGGTCGAGCCACAGCTCCCAGTTGCCGGTGCCTTTGAACTCCTCGAAGATCACTTCGTCCATGCGGCTGCCGGTGTCGACGAGGCAGGTCGCGAGGATGGTCAGGCTGCCGCCGCCTTCGACGTTGCGGGCGGCGCCGAACAGCCGCTTCGGCGGGTGAAGGGCAACCGGGTCGATGCCGCCGGAGAGCGTGCGGCCGGACGATGGCAGCGCCAGGTTGTAGGCGCGGGTGAGACGCGTGATGCCGTCGAGCAGGACCATGACGTGGCGGCCGCCCTCTACCAGGCGCTTGGCCCGCTCCAGCGCCAGCTCAGCCACTCGCGTCTGCTCGGCCACCGGGTCGTCGAAGGTCGCGGCGACGACTTCGGCGTCGGTGACGGAGCGCCGCCAGTCGGTGACCTCTTCCGGTCGCTCGCCGATGAGCACAACAATGATGTAGATGTCCTCGTAGCGCTTGGCCGTGGCGGTGGCGATCGTCTTGAGAAGGATCGTCTTGCCGGCCTTTGGCGGCGAGACGATGAGGCCCCGCTGGCCGCGGCCGACCGGTGCTATCAGGTCGATGACGCGGGTCGAGAGATTGCTGATGCCTTCTTCCAGCCTGATCATTTCGTCCGGGAAGATCGGCGTCAGCTGCTCGAAGTAGGGCCGTTTCTTGGCCGTTTCGGGGTCGAGCCCGTTGATCGCGTCCACGCGCAGCAGGCCGTAATACTTCTCCGAGTCCTTGGGCTGGCGCACCGCTCCCATTACGTAATCGCCGCTGCGCAGGGCGAAGCGGCGGATCTGCGTCTGGGAGACGTAGACGTCGCTGAGGCTCGGGCTCAGGCCATCGGTGCGCAGGAAGCCGAAGCCGTCGGAGGCCATCTCCAGGATGCCGCCGGCGAAGTAGTTGCCTTCGCTCTCGGCCTTCGCCTGCATGATCTTGAAGACGAGGTCTTGCTTGCGCAGGCCGCTGGCGCTGACGCCCATCTCCTTGGCGACGTCAACCAGCTCATCTTTTGTTTTGGTTTCCAGTTCAGTGAGGCTCAAGTCAACTCCATATAGCAGTAGACGGGGTGGATGCAATCAAGCAAAAGGTGCCTCGATTGCGAGAGTATGGGGAGAAAGGTCTGGCGATTGCCGCCCGCAGGCGGTCACTAATTACCGTACTCCAATCGAATTAGACGCGCAATACCCTTCCGCCGTTAGCTTGGGCCCGAGCTGCTCCAGCATGGCTATCCCGGCCGGAACACGCTGAGCGCTACCATCGCCGGCACAAGGATCGTGGCGACGCCGCCGAATACAAGCGGAACGCTGTCCGCCATCGCCTCTTCCAGCTCTGCTGTCGTTTCGCCGCGGCGCTCGGCTATCAGCGAGGCGATGCGCGCCCGTCGCAGGCCCATCCCCATCAGCGGGATGCAGACGAGCAGCGTCACGATGTACATCGCCTCCACGCCCAGCAGCCACGGCGTCGTCACGAAGTTGTAGTCCAACTGGCCCCAGAGAAAGAGCCCCGTCGTCGCTACGGCGATGGCGCCCGGCACCAGAAGGACGCCCTGGTAGTGCGTCGCCTCGCTGAACGCAACCACCCTGGTGTCGACCTCCGGCGCTTGCCAGCCGCGTACGAGAGCGAGTTGGACGGAAGTGAGCCCGGCCGCGTACCAGAGCGCGGCCAGCAGGTGCAGGAAGACGAAGACTTCGTCGACTGTCGACACGGTCTAGTGGGGCGCGCGTGAGCGTGAGGACGCAGACGCCTTCCGTCGTGATGGCCGGTTGGTCGTAGTGGACGACTTCTTGCGGCGCTCGGCCTGTCGCTCCAGCGCAGCGCGGACGAAGCTGTTGAAGAGCGGGTGCGGCCGGCCGGGCCGTGAGCGCAACTCCGGGTGGAACTGCGTGCCGACCATAAACGGGTGGTCGCGGATCTCGCAGATCTCGACGAGTCCGCCGTCCGGCGACGTTCCGCTGGCGATCAATCCGGCCTGCGCCAAAACTTCGCGGAACTCGTTGTTGAATTCGTAGCGATGGCGGTGCCGCTCCGACGTCTCGTCGGCGCCGTAGGCCTTGCGAGCGATGGTTCCGGGCTCGAGGCGGCAGGGGTAGCTTCCCAGGCGCATGGTGCCGCCCTTCTCGACGACGCGTTGCTGTTCGTCGAGGAGCGTGATCACCGGGTAGGCCGTCTCGGGCGCCAGCTCAGTCGAGCTGACGTCTTCAGTGCCGAAGTGGGCGCGGGCGAATTCGACGACCATCGCCTGCAGGCCAAGGCAGAGGCCCAGATATGGCACGTTGTTCAGCCGCGCGTATCGTGTCGCTTCGACTTTGCCCTCGAAGCCACGCTCACCGAAGCCGCCCGGTACGATGATGCCGTCCATGCTGGCCAGCAGCGTCTCGGACTGGGACTTCGCCACGTCCTCTGAATGCACCCAATGGATGCGCACGCCCGAATCGTTCTGGACGCCGGCGTGGATCAGCGCCTCCTTCACGGAGAGGTAGGCGTCGGGAAGTTCGACGTACTTGCCGACGACGGCGATCTCCAGTGAGTGCCGAGGGTTCAGCAGGCGATCGACCCAGGCCTTCCACTCGTCCAGGTCCTTCGAGGTCGATGCGATGTTCAGGCGGTCGGTTATGAAGTCGCCCAGGCCGGCCTCCTCAAGGACGAGTGGCACCTGGTAGATGCTGGACATCGTCATCAGAGGGATCACCGCCTGCGGTTCGACGTCGCAAAAGAGAGATATCTTGTCCCGGATCTCTTTGGAGATCGGAATGTCCGAGCGGCAAACGATGACGTCTGGCTGGATACCGACGGATCGCAACTCACGGACGGAGTGTTGCGTCGGCTTCGTCTTCAGCTCGGCGGTCGTCGAGATGTAGGGGAGGAGAGTAACGTGGATCGCTAGCGTATCGTCGCGGCCCTCCTCCTTGCGCATCTGGCGGATCGCCTCGAGGAACGGCTGGCTTTCGATGTCGCCGACCGTGCCGCCTACTTCGACGATCACGACGTCGGCGCCAGAATCGTGTCCCATGCCGCGGATGCGTTCCTTGATCTCGTTGGTGACGTGGGGGATCGGCTGGATCGTGCGGCCCAGGTAGTCGCCGCGGCGCTCGCGTTGGATCACCGCCTGGTAGATCTGGCCACTGGAGACCGAAGAACTGCGTGAGAGGTCCTGATCCAGGAAGCGCTCGTAGTGGCCGAGGTCGAGGTCGGTCTCGGCGCCGTCTGCGGTGACGAAGACTTCGCCGTGCTGATAGGGCGACATCGTACCGGGGTCGACGTTCAGGTACGGATCTAGCTTCTGGACTACGACAGAGATGCCGCGTGACTTGAGGAGCTTGCCGATGGAGGCGGTGGTGATCCCCTTGCCTACGGAACTCACGACGCCACCCGTGACGAATATGTACTTTGTCGCCATATACCCCCTGACTGGGGGCTGTCTCCTCTCGCGCTCACCTTGAGCTTGCCGTCATTTACGGCAGCTTCGAAGGGACGCCCGGTTAGGATCATACAGGAGTCCAGAACGGGTGTGTCAAGAGATTGGCGGCGCTCCCCACAAAAGAGGAAGTCGCTCGCACCGATCCCACCGCGGCCCCGGTATACTGAGGCCACTCTCTCAATGCGAATGGAGGCGTCTTGTCCGTTACCCCGGAGATCACCGAACTAAAGGGCGGCCTTCGCGTCGTCACCACGCCTGTCCCGACGGCGCAGTCCGTCAGCGTCAACATCTTCGCCGGCGCCGGCGCCCGCGGGGAGACCGAGCGCACGAAGGGCGTCGCGCACTTCCTCGAACACATGATGTTCAAGGGCACGACCGAGCGACCGACCGCGATCGCCATCGCTGAGGCGATCGAAGGCGCGGGCGGCGTGCTCAACGCCTACACCGCAAAAGAACTCACCTGCTACTGGAACCACGTCCCGTACGACCAGCTGGAGCTGGCGATGACTGTGCTCGCCGATATGTTCTACGACTCGCTACTCGATCCCGAAGAGATCGACCGCGAGCGCTCGGTCGTCAAACAGGAGATCAGCCGTGGGAAGGACCAGCCGGCGTCGTACGTGGGAGAGCTGCTGGGGCGCGCCGTCTACGGCGACCACCAGATGGGCTGGCCCACGGCCGGCACCGACGAGACCGTGGACGGACTGCAGCGGGACGACTTCGTCGACTGGCTCCAGGCCCGCTACACGGCGCCGAACACGGTGCTCAGCGTCGCTGGCAACACCAACCACGCGCAGGTGGTCGCCCTGGCGGAGCGGCTGTTCGCCGGTTCGCCGACCGCCGCGGCGCCGGAGAACGTCGGCGTTAACGGCGACGAGCTGCCCGCCGACCGCATCGCCATCGACGAGCGGCCGATCGCTCAGTCCAACATCGCCCTCGGCTTGCCCGCGATCTCACGCACGGACCCCGACCGCTACACGCTGATGATCTTGAACGCCGTGCTGGGCCGCGGCATGAGCTCGCGCCTGTTCAAGGAGGTGCGCGAGCGGCGTGGCCTCGCCTACTCCGTGGGATCTTCTGTCAGCCGTCACTCTGACAGCGGAATGTTCGTGGTCTCGGCCGGAGTCTCTCCGGAGAACGTGGCGGAGACGGTGGGCGTGATCCTGGAGGAGCTGGAGAAGATGACGAACGAAGCCGTGGGTGCTGAGGAGTTGCAGAAGGCCAAGGACTACACGGTTGGCAGCTTCCGGCTCAGCCTCGAGTCTTCGATGGCGCTGGGCCAGCGCGCCGGCGAGAGTCTCCTGACGCTGGGGGAGATCGAGCCAGTCGAATCCGTCGTCGCGAAGCTGCGCGCGGTCACAGCGGACGACGTGATCAGGGTGGCGCAGCGGATCCTCAAGCGGGAACGCGCCGCACTCGCCATCGTCGGCCCGAGCGTCGATGAGCCCGCGCTGCGCGACGTGCTCGGTGTGACCGGCTAGCTGCTTCCGAACGCCGGACGATGCGTTAGAATGGCCGCCTCGCGCGTTACGCAGACAGACGGGCGGGGCCCCTCCGCCTTGGCGGAAAGGCCCCTGCCGCCGCACCCCACAAGAATGTGTCTAAACTCGGCCTGACATCGCGACGACGATGAGCAGGGTCCAGAAGGAGAGGGCAAGGACGGAATAAGCGATTCGTCGTGTCATCTGGTCCTGTCCTCCCTTCCTTTCTTCGTATGCGAGCAAACTATCGGAGGAGGCGGGCACGCACCCCGGGTCTGTAAGAGACCGTTTCACCAACCCCGCAACTGGTGAGTTCCGAGAACCGCACCTCCTCCATCTGATTCAACAGAGCCGACGTCATCGCCATTACCTGTCACGACACCGGAAACTCTTCCGCGTAGAGCCGCTGACATAGCTGCCATATACTGACTCTGCCAAGCAGAAGGAGGCGCCCCATGGCCGACTACGACAACATCCTCTTCGAGAAGAAGGGTCATCTCGCCTACGTCACGCTCAATCGCCCGGAACGCCGCAACGCCATCGACCCGGCCACGAGCGCCGAGCTGAAGGACGCCTTCGAGGCCTTCAAGGCGGACGACGACCTCTGGGTGGCGATCCTCACCGGCGCCGGCGACAAGGCGTTCTCCGCGGGCGCCGATCTTCTCGCGATGTCTCAATCGCTCTCCGGGAAAGGTGGCGACTCCGGGGCCATGACCGCTGCCTTCGCCGGCATCACCCGCGGCTATGAGTGCTGGAAGCCGATCATCGCCGCCATCCACGGCTACTGCCTGGCCGGCGGCCTTGAGCTGGCGCTCAGCTGCGACATCCGGATCGCCGCGGACAACGCCCAGTTCGGTCTGCCCGAGCCCAAGCGCGCCATCATCCCTGGCGCCACCGGCACCCAGCGCCTGCCGCGCGCCGTCCCCCTGGCCTTCGCGATGGAGCTGCTCCTTACCGGTGACCGCTTCGACGCGGAAACGGCGCTACGCTTCGGCCTCGTCTCGCGCGTCGTCCCGCGGGATCAGCTGATGGAGACGGCCGAGGCGATCGCCCACTCGATACTGAAGAACGGGCCGCTCGCCGTGCGCTACATCAAGCAGGCGGTGATGCAGGGCCGCGAGATGTCGTTCGAGGACGGCCTGCGGCTGGAGGCAGAGTTGGCGGGTAAGGTCTTCCGCACGGAGGATGCGCGGGAGGGCCCGCTGGCCTTCGCCGAGAAGCGCGAGCCGCAGTACAAGGGGAAGTAGCGTGGCGGATACACACGTCGTTGAGAACTTCCGCCACGGGGCGGCCTTACGTGCCAGCGACGACCGCAGGCGCCAGTCGGCGGGCTAGCCCACGATCACGATCTGAGACGCCTTCGCCTGCACCGGATAGGACTCGGCGACGGGGCCCGTGAACCAGGCCTCCACCGTCTGACCCTCCGTCAGGTCGCCGAACGTGACCTCCATCATCGCGTTGCCGGCCTGCCGGAAGATGCGCGTGTCGCTCTCCACGCGCACAATCGCCTTATCGTACTCGGTGTCCTGGTCGATGGCGCCCTCGATGCGGACGCTGCCGATGACGTCGCCGGCGCCATCGGTGATGCTGGTGATGACGCCGCGGATGTCCGGGTCGCCGGAGGTGGGGGCGGTATCGCCGCCGCTCGTGCAGGCACCCAGGAGCGCCAGCGCCAGCCCGGCCGCCAGCACCAGCGCCGCCGCCTTCGCGAGAATCGATCGTGAGCGCGTCATGAAAAACCTTGTCCTCTCTTCTGCGTTTACTTCCATAAGAGAGACGGACTGGATCGGCGCAGAGTTCCGATGCGAACAATTCGGCTGAACCTGGCAGCGTTCTTCACGGCCGCCGTGCTTGTGATCGCGGTTAGCTTCGTGATGGTGCAGGCCGGCCTGTTCAGTGACGGCGACGGTGGGGACGCGATCACCAATCCGGCGCTGACACCGGCCGCCCTCCAGGCCACCGCGACACCTGTCCCGTCTGAGCCTGTGGAGACCGGGTCCGCGGGCCGGGGTTCCTTCTACTAGCGTCACGCGGGTGACACTTCCCGCTTGCGCCGCCTAGAACAAATGTTCTATCGTGCTCAGCACGGGATTCCAACAGGAGGAGGGGTGGGGAATGACGGCACAGGGATCTGGACCAGGCGAGACCGAAGAACAGCTGGCCGAGGCGCTCACGCAGATCGAGTCGCTCCAGTCGGCCGCCGCGGACGCTGAGGCGCGCGCCGAGACTGCGACCAGCGAGGTGGCGGCGCTCAAGGAGGAGCACGGTCAGACGCGCACGCGACTGACGGACAGCGTCTCCGCACGCCAATCCGCGGAGACCGAGGCGTCACAACTGCGGGCTGACCTCGAAGGCGCCCGGGAGCAGGCGCGCGAGGCGACCGGCCGCTACCGGGAGGTGCGGCTCGCCGCGCACCCGGACATCCCGCACGACCTGGTGCCCGAGGGCGAGACGGTCGAGGACGTCGACCGCGAGTTCGAGGCGGCGCTCAAGGTCGTCGGCCAGGTGCGCGAGCGGGTGCAGGAAGAGCAGAGCGGGAAGCGCAGCGCGCGTGTGCCGCCCGGGTCGCCGGCGCGCCGTCAGCCGGACCTGGCAGCGCTGCCCACGAGCGAGAAGATCAGGCTCGGCCTGCAGCAGCTAGCCGACCAATGAGGCTGGCTGCACCCTCTGGCCAGAAGGCCCCGGCGAATTCGCCGGGGCTTCTCTGCTGTTGCCCCCAGGGCACGCATCGTCAACCTCCCTGCCGGACGCGGGCGGAGACGAAGAACGCCGCGGCGGTCGCCAGCAGCAGCGCGAGCGCCCCGAGAAGGAGACCGGCGCCCCCTCTTTCGTCAACGGGCGGGCCACCTGTATCGGGCAGTGCGTTCGCTGTTGGCGTGGGAGTGGGCGAGGTCAGCGGCGCGATGGTGGAGAAGTTGCTGGGGATTTCCGCATCGACCGTGATGTCTTCGCCCTCCCAGAGGACATCGACGAGAAAAGACGCTCCGAAGTCGATGCGGACCGTCGTGGGTGGTCCCTTCGTGCAGCTCGGAGGTTGAACTGGCCCAGGCTTGCGTGGCCAGACTATGCTGAATTCCGACCCTTCACCTTCCGTCGAATCGATGAAACACGCGACCCCGTCAGCGAAGACGGCTCTGGGAAACGAGCCGAAGAACACAGTGGCGGGTTCTCCGTCGCGCACGAACTTCACGGTTATCAGCGACTGCGGGTACGGTGTCGGGCTCGCCGTCACCGCGGCGGTGGACGGCGTTGGTGTTGGCGATACCGTCGGGGGCGGCGAAGGGGAGGGCGTGGCAGTCGCGATGTCCGGTACGACGACGTCGAATGTCGTTACGTCCTCGCCTTCCCACACGAACGTGGCCGACAGATCGCCATGATCGACAGTCGATAATACGGCCTCCAGCCCAACGTTCGGCGCTTGACAGGCTTCCGAAAGGAACCCCCAGTTCACGAGGAGCGTGTCCGTTGTCACTGGCACAGCCACGTTAGGTTCCAAGCAGACCTGCGAGCCCAATCGGAATGAGACGCTGGTTACTTGCACTGTCGCGGGTGCGCCGTCGTCGTCGACGAAATTTGCTTGGATTACCGGCAAATCGATCACGGGTACTTCTATGCGCACGGACGCATCATCGCCCGTAAAAGTGAACTCCTCACTGCACGTGTCAGGGGGAGACAAACAGAGAGAGACGACAGCGCCGATGCGTGAGCATGAAGAATGCCCGGAGACCCAGGGCCAGGGAACTTCTTGGCTGATTGACAGCGACACGGGGAGCGGCCCGAGGACGCTGCAGAATTCGCCATCTACGAAGGCCATCCTGACGCCTGAGAACCAGGCCGTAGGAATACCACCCCTGGTGTAGACGACGTCGATCGTTGACGAAAACGGGTCAGCGTACTCGGGCGTCGGGGACGGTCCGCCGTCTCCACTACTGCCGGGGTCGGACGACACGGGCCGGGTGCCCATCACCGTAATGAGCAGGGCGGCGGCCAGCGCGAAACACGTGCCGTAAAGAACAAGCCCCCTCATGCTTCACCCTCCTGACCGGCGCTTTACGCCGGTACTGCGAACGCCTGCATCCTAGCGATGAGGTCGCGGGCTGTCAACCGCCGCTGCCGCTTGCCCCTTCCACTTAGCGTTCGCGCTCCGGTAGTCTGCGTGGACAAGCCATTTGGGGAGGGGCGTGGGGCAGCTGTCACCTGACACCTGTCACCTCGCCCCCTGAAGTGTGGGGAGGATGTGCAATGGCTCTTACTCTGGCTGAGGCCGCCAAACTCTCGAACGACGTACTGGTAACAGGCGTCATCGAGACGATCATCAAGGACTCGCCCGTCCTGCAGCGTCTGCCGTTCATCGAGATCGTCGGCAACGGCCTGACGTACAACCGCGAGAACGTGGCGCCGTCCGCCGGCTTCTTCGACGTCGGCGACACCTGGACCGAGTCCACGCCGACGTTCACGCAGCAGACCGTAGCGCTCAAGATCATGGGCGGCGATGCGGACATCGACAACTTCCTCATCGCCACGCGGTCCAACATCCAGGACGTCGAGACCGCCGTCGTGCAGCTCAAGGCGAAGGCCGTGCAGCAGCTGTTCGAGCAGACGTTCGTCACCGGCGACCAGGGGACCTTCCCCAAGGAGTTCGACGGCCTGGACGAACTCTGCGACCCGTCCCAGACGATCTCGATGGGCGTCGACGGCGGATCGCTGACGCTGGACAAGCTCGACGAGCTGATCGACGCCGTCCAGGGCGGCAAGCCGGAGATCCTCCTGATGTCCCGCCGCTCTCGCCGCATCCTCAACAAGCTCGCGCGATCCTCCGGCTCGTTCCTCGAGGCCGAGCGCGATGAGTTCGGGCAGATGCTGCAGTTCTACGACGGCATCCCCCTCGGCATCTCGGACTACATCGCCGACGACCAGACCGTGGGCACGAGCAGCGACTGCTCGACGATCTACGCCTTCCAGATGGGCGAGGGCGCCCTCGCCGGGCTCACTTCGCCCGGCGGCCTGCACGTGGAGCGCGTCGGCAGCCTGGAGACGAAGGACGCGACCCGCACGCGTATCAAGTGGTACTCGTCGCTGGCGCTCTTCAATACCGTCAAGCTCTCCCGCCTCATCGGCGTTCGCCCGTAGCTCGCGCGGAGACAGGAGACACGAGACACGGAACGAGGGTGCCCGTCGCACCGGCACCCTCGTTCCCAGGTTCTACATCACATGACTCTGCTTAAGCGCGCCACCATCAAGTCCTACGACGCCGGATCGCACCGGGCGTCGGTGGGCATCTCCGGATCGCTATCGGTCTGGCTGGAGGGCCTCGCGATCTCGGACTCGATCCCGGCCGCGGCCGTCGTCGCCGGCCGCGAGTGCGCCGTCCTCTTTCACACGGACGACAACCCGGACGACGCCGTCATCATCTCCGTCCACGGTGGCGGCCCACCATCCGCGACCGCTACCCAACTGATCGACGCCGACAGCGACACGAAAGTCCAGGTCGAAGAGTCGGCCGACGAGGACAAAGTGCGCATGGACGTCGCCGGCACGGAGCGCTTCGTCCTGCAGGACTCGACGCCGCATCTCACAATCACCGGCGACGCCAGGATCACCAACAACCTCGGAGTCCGCACCGCCCCTGCCACCGACGACTCCAACTTCATAAAATGCAACCCCACGCTCTCCGTCACCGGAAACGTAGAAGCCCTACAGATCACCCCGACCCTAGACATCAACGCCGGCGCCAACAGAGCCCTCTACGCGGTGCGCGGCACCATGATCGGCAAGGTGTCCGGCGGCGGCTCGTACAACGCCATCATCGGCCTCGACTACGTCGTGGCGCCCTGGTCAGACGGCGCTGGCACCCACAACGTAACGACTCTCATCGGAGCGCAGGCCGCAGTTCAAGCCATCCGCTCGAACGGCACCCTGAACATCACCACCGCCGCCGCCTTCACCGCCGGCGCCTTCCAGGCCGTCCTCGCCAGCAACACCGCCATCACCGACCTCATCGGCGTCGACATCCAAGGCCCGTTCCAGTCCGTCGGGAACGGCATCACCAACGCCACCGGCCTCCGCATCAAGCACATCGCCTTCGGCACCAACAAATACCTCATCCACGCCTTCCGCGACGCCACCAACACGTCCTTGCGCCTCGACGCCGGCAACCCGCCGAACACCGCACTCACCACCGAAGGAGACTCCCAGATGTACCTCGCGTGGATGGA
>JADFKG010000023.1 GCA_022565075.1 Chloroflexota bacterium
TGGTGGATGGCGGCGAGGGCGGCACGCTGCACTCGCCCCTCCAGCTGCAGATCGATGTGCAGACGGCCGCCGATCTTCCCATGCTCCAGCCGCAGGTACTCGCTCGCGCCCAGCGTCTCGAGCCGCTGCTCGACGCTCGATCCAAGCAGGAACAGCTCGTCGCCGGGTGCGGGCGTCATCGTGCAGTGCCGCGTCACGTCGTCGAGGATGCCGAGCATGCCGATGACAGGCGTCGGATAGATAGGCTGGCCGCCGGTCTCGTTGTAGAGCGAGACGTTGCCCGAGATGACGGGCGTGCCCAGGGCGTCGCAGGCCTCGGCGATGCCCCGGACGACCGCCTGCATCTGGTAGTAGACGTCCGGGCGCTCCGGGTCGCCGAAGTTGAGGCAGTCGGTGACGGCCACAGGCTGGGCGCCGACGCAAACGACGTTGCGCGCCGCTTCGGCGACGGCGATCGAGGCGCCGCGATACGGATCGACGTGGCAGTAGCGGCCGTTGCCGTCGGTGGCCACAGCGATGCCGCGCTGCCTTCCGCCCGCGGGCGCTCCTTCGGCAGGCTTGATGCGGAGGACCGCGGCGTCGGCGCCGGCCTCGACAACCGTGTTGGAGAGCACACTCTGGTCGTACTGACGGTACACCCAGCGCTTGCTCGTGATGTTGGGCGCGGCCAGCAACCGCAGAAGCGCAGCACCGGCGTCGGCGACATCGGGCAGGACGCTCAGGTCCAGCGACTCCATCTCGTACAGCTCCGGCGCCGGTTCGCCCTCGCGTGTGTATTCGGGCGCCTCGACGAGCAGCTCGACGGGCAGCGTTCCGACTTCCCGCTCGCCGTCGACGATGTGCACGAGCTTGTCGTCGGTGACGTGGCCGATGATCGCCGTCGGCACCTCCCAGCGCTCGAACAGCGCGGCCACGTCGTCCTCGTGCCCCTTGCGAACGATGATCAGCATCCGCTCCTGCGACTCGGAGAGCATCACCTCGTACGGGGTCATGCCTTCTTCGCGCCGCGGCACCTTCGCCACGTCGATGACGATGCCGGTGCCGCCGCTGCTGGCGGACTCGATCGCGGATGAGGTGAGGCCGGCCGCGCCGAAGTCCTGGATGCCGGTGATCCAGTCGACGTGGTTGTGCGCCAGGTCGAGGCAGGCCTCAAGGAGCATCTTCTCGAGGAACGGGTTGCCCACCTGAACCGCCGGACGCAGCTCCTCGAAGCGCTCGCCGGGGTCCGTGCGCGAGGCGAGGCCCGAGGCGCCGTGGATGCCGTCGCGGCCGGTGTCGGCGCCGGCGAGGAGGAGGATGTTGCCTGGCCCTTCGGCTGCGGCCGTCACGAGCTTCTCGATGGGCGCGACGCCGATGCACATGGCGTTGACGAGCGGGTTGGCGGCGTACGAGTCCTCGAAGTAGACCTCGCCGCCGACAGTCGGTATGCCGAGGCAGTTGCCGTATCCGCTGATGCCGGCGACGACGCCCTCGAACAGGTAGCGGCTCCTCGCCTCCGTGAGAGGGCCGAAGCGCAGCGAGTCGAGGATCGCGATCGGCCGCGCCCCCATCGCGAAGATGTCGCGGACGATGCCGCCGACGCCGGTTGCCGCACCCTCGTAGGGCTCGATTGCGGACGGGTGGTTGTGCGACTCGATCTTCATGACGACGCACATGCCGTCGCCGATGTCGACGGCGCCGGCGTTCTCCGCGCCGCGCTTCGTCAGGACGTAGGCGCCCTCCGCCGGCAGCAGGCGCAGGAGCGGCTTCGAGTTCTTGTAGCCGCAGTGCTCGCTCCAGAGCGCGCCGAAGAGGCCCAGCTCGACCTCGTTGGGCTCGCGGCCGAGCTTCTCGACGATGAGCTGGTACTCGTCGCGGCTGAGGGCGATCGTGTCGAGGACTGACTGATCGATGGCCATATAATCCCAGCATAGCGGGCCGTCACGGGCCGGACAATTTCGCCCGCGAGCCGACGAACCGCAAGTCGCGGATGGGTCGCCGGGCCTCAGAAGATGCGCGGCAGGATGTAGTTGGAAGAGACGTAGGAGCCGACCGCCCACATGGTGAGGCCGAAGACGGTGAGCCCGCCCTTGAGCCAGAGCGGCCACGGCTGGTAGCGCCACATGAGGAAGATGCCGATGGGCGCCAGGATGTACCCGGTGAGGATCATCGCCCACAGGCTCTCGTACCAGGCCTTGGGACGCGCGGAGGCGCTGTCGTCGCCGACGTTATCGGCTACTTCAGGCTGAACGGCGGGTACTCGTCACGCATGAGGTATGAGTAGGCGTTCAGGCGCAGCGACCAGCGCATCGTGCCGACGACGAAGTCGAACATGCCGCGCGGGAACTTGCCCGTGAACAGGATCGCGAACCAGGCGATGAAGAGCAGGAAGAAAGCGACGATCGACACGACGAAGAGCACGATCATGCTCGGGATGACGAGCAGCCACTTGATCAGCGGCAGCCAGCGATTGAGTGTATCCGGGTACTCGATTTCGAGTGTTAGGGGATACTCGCCCGCATCCCAGGTGAACGGCGGATAGTCGTCGCGCAGCAGCAGCAGGTATGCGTACACGTTCGCCTGCCAGCGCATGACGCCGACGGCGATCTTGAACAGCCCCTCCGGATACTTCTCCGTGAATAGGATCGCGAAGAACGCGATGATTGTAATAACGGAGAGCACGCCACCAAGCGCGTACAAGATGAGCAGATGTGGGATTGCCAGTAGCCACTTGACGAAGATCAGGAGGCGCGAAAGCTCATCTGGATACTCGACGTCGAACCGGACCGGCGAGCCTGGGGCCGGCGCCGGCGCCGCTGCCATAGGTTCTGCAGTCATGCTGTGTATCCCTCCTTCTCGCAGACTCTTCTGCTTACTGTAAACGTCATCTGGTGAACTCAAACTTGGCGCGCTGCAGCCACTCTGGCTCGAACTCGAACGCCTCAGGATCCTCGTCGCGGGGTATTTCGAAGATCACGCGGACGAAGATGAATGAGCCCCCCAGGAGCTCGACCGGACCAACGCGGCCCAGGTAGCTGACGATTACTGGATCGTGGCCGTCACCTCCCGAGTCCTTCAGCTCAAAGTCGTTGTCCTCGATCTCCTGGTTAAAAGAGCCAACGTTGATGATCTCCGCCGTAAATGAGACGAATCGGTCGCCGTCTTCGGGTACGAAGAGGCCGTCTGCGAACTCGTAGCGGTTGTCGGCCGCGAGTAGCGTGATCCGCATGCTCTGCACCTCGAGCGTCGGCGAAGGCTCGCCGGTGAGGAGGCCGGCGTAGGAGACTTGCGCTTCCTCGAGGTTCGCGGTGGCGATGACCAGAGCAACGATACCGCCGATCGCGCCGCCGGTCAGCACGAAGCCGCCGATCCCCGACCAGACGTGCGTCGTGTTGCTGGTCGCTGAGGCGTCGGCGGAGAGGCTGAACGGCGGGTACTCGTCCCGCAGCGAAATCCAGTAGGCGCCGACGCGGGCGCTCCAGCGCATCCAACCGACGATGAAGCCACGCAGGCCCAGCGGAAACCGTCCCGTAATGATGATCGCGAACCACGAGATGATGATGCAGGCTATCACCGCGAACCAGAGCACGCTGAGCACGATAAAATGCGGGATCGAGGCCAGTGTCTTCCAGATCACCAGCTGCTTGCGCTGAATGCGCTCCGTCTGGTCGACCTCGTAGTGGACGTTCCAGTCACCCTCGAACGGCGGATACTGATCCGTGATCAGGAAGAAATAGGTGAACGCACGGAATGCGAAGCGCTGGATGGCGACGATCGCCCGGCATATCCAGCCGACCGGCCGCCCGCGTATGAGGACGGTGATCCAGTGAGCCAGGATGAGGCCGCCCAGAAAGCTTCCGAGGATGCTGACGATGATCCAGAGGAAGAGCGCGACCGGTATGAGCAGGACGATGCGGAAGAAGGTGCTGAGCCGGGAGACCTCCGCCGGCCCCTCGACATCGAACGAGACGGGATACGGGGCAGGCTTCGTCTTCGGCGGCGGCTGGGCGTCGTAAACGACCGTATCGTCTGTCATTACGCTTGCTCTAGTGTGTGACCGCTAGCGAAAGCGGCGTATATCTGAAGAACTCACGGGCGCTGGATAGGTTAACGGTAGCGTTACGCAGCCACCCTCGCCCACTCCGCGACCGACTTCCAGAACAGCAAGCCGTCCTCACCACCGAGGAGCGGCTCACAGGCGCGCTCCGGGTGCGGCATCATCCCCAGGACGTTGCCCCGCTCGTTGACGATTGCGGCGATGCCGCGCTCGCTGCCGTTGGGGTTCGCCTCAGCCGTCACCTCGCCGGCATCGGTGCAGTAGCGGAAGGCGACGCGTGCCGATGACTCCAGCTCGTCGAGCGTGGCCTCGTCCGCGAAGTAGCGTCCTTCGCCGTGCGAGATGGGCACGCGGATAACCTGCCCCGGCTCAAGGAGGCCGGTCCAGGGAGACGCCGCGTTCTCGGCCCGTAGGTGCACCCACTGGCAACGGTACTGCAGCGAGTCGTTGCGCATCAGCGCGCCCGGCAACAGGTGCGCCTCGCAGAGCACCTGGAAACCGTTGCAGATGCCGATCACGGGCTTTCCGGCGTCTGCCTCAGCTACGACGCTGCGCATCACCGGCGAAAAACGCGCGATGGCGCCGCAGCGGAGGTAGTCACCGTAGGAGAAGCCACCGGGAAGGACGATCGCGTCGTAGGCGGATAGGTCTGTCTCGCGATGCCAAACGAGGTCTGCCTGCTGGCCCGCAAGCTGCAACGAGTACTGGGAGTCATGGTCACTCCAGGTACCGGGGAAGACGATTACGGCGAAGCGCATGAACTGTTCCCCTTATACCACAGACGCGCCCTCGGCCACCGCGTGGATCAGCGTAACGAGATCACCCGGAGGCGCGTCTGATACAGGTGATGGAAGCCAGGACGCGTCCGGGCTGGCAGATCGACCTCAAGTGGGTAGCCGGCATCTTCGCCTGCGTGGCGATCGTCGCCGCCGGCGTCCTCTTCTCGCTCGCCGAGATCACGGAACGCGGGCGCGCGGAGCCGCTATCGACGGCGTTCGTCGCCTTCCTCGTCGACGGCCGTGTCACAGACGAGGAGTTCGGGGCGGTGCAGGCGCAGGCCGCAGCCGATCCCTCAGGCCTCGTCTCGCTGAGCCCACTCGACCTCGATGTGCGCGGTTCGCAGATCGCCGGCCTGGACAAGGAAGAGACATCGCTGCTCCTGGCGGGCGAGCTCGCCGCTGTCCTTTACGAGGAGGGGCCGGAGGCCGCCGAGGCCCTGATCCTGGAACCGGTCCCGAATGAGGATGGCGAACCGCAAGAGGCGATCGACCTGGGCCCGACCGGTTCCCTGACAGCCGCCCAGCACTCCACGTTCCGCACACTCTTCTTCGTCTCGCTGGCGATCGTGATTGCGCTGCTGGGACTTGTCGCGTTCCTGAGCCGCGGCCTTGGGCGGCTCGGCGCCCCTGCAGTGGTACTGGCGCTGAGCACTGCGCCACTGGCCGCGTTCTGGGCACTCGCTGTCAGCGCCGTCGGCACCCCTGGTGAGGACGAGGCGCTATACGCCGTGATCGCCCGCCAGCTGATCCACGATACCGCCGGCGACTTGCGCGGCTTCTTCGTCGCCGTGCTCAGCGTAGCGCTGGCCTGGGTGGCGATCGCCTTCGTCGGCACGCTCCTGACGCCGCTCTCGCGGAAGCTCGGCCGCAGTCTCGCGAACCACTTCACGCCGGCACCGCAGCCGGACGCAGGTCCTTCGGCCTAGCGCGCGGTTGTTCTCCGCCGCACCGATCCCGTAGTCTTCTGCGCGTGACACAGCTGTCGCCCGCAGACGCCTTCGCCCGCATCGACGCCATCTTCCGGCCGCGTTCGGTGGCCGTCGTCGGGGCGTCGGCTAATCCCAACTCGCCGGGCTACGACTACGTGAAGTCGCTGCAGGACTTCGGCTTTCGCGGCCACATCTACCCGGTAAACCCCAGGGGCGGAGAGATCCTCGGCCTGCCCGTGTCCGCTTCCTTCGGCGACATCCCCGGCGATGTCGACTACGTCATCTCCTGCATCCCGTCCGACCACATCCTCGACCTGGTCGCGGAGTGCGGCAAGCGCAACGTCAAGGCGCTTCAGCTCTTCACAGGACGCTTCAGCGAGACCGGCCGCGAGGAGGACGCAGCGCTGGAACGACGGCTGATCGAGGCGGCCAGGGACGCCGGTGTGCGCTTAATCGGCCCGAACTGCATGGGGCTGCTGTACCCGGCCCACGGCATCTCGTTCCGGGGGGACATGTACCGAGAGGCCGGGAACGTCGGGTTCCTCTCGCAGAGCGGGAACCTGCTGTTCGAGATCACGCATTACGGCGGCCCGCGCGGCCTGCGTTTCTCGAAGGCGATCAGCTACGGAAACGGCGTCGACCTGAACGAGAGCGACTTCACGTCCTACTTCGGCGCCGATCCGGAGACGAAAGTGATCGGCGCCTACGTCGAGGGCGTGCGAGACGGCCGCCGCTTCCTTGACGCGCTGCGGCAGGCGTCCGCGAGCAAGCCGGTCGTCGTGCTCAAAGGCGGCCGCACCAGCGCCGGCGGACGGGCCGCCGCCTCGCACACGGCGGCGCTGGCCGGTGCGGCGGCAGTGTGGGAGGCGGCGCTGGCGCAGGCCGGCTGCCTGTCCGTCGACACGGTCGAGGATCTGATCGACATGCTGATCGCCTTCTCGCGCATGCGGCCGGGAACGGGCACGCGACTCGGCATGGTCGGTTCGGGCGGCGGCCGCTCGGTGCTCACGGCGGACCTCTGCGAGGAGCTGGGCCTCGCCGTCCCCCCGCTGCCTGCCGACGTCGAGGCTAAGGTGGCGGAGCGCACGCCAGACCTCGCCGGCTGGCTGACGAACCCGGTCGACCAGTCGATCCTGGCCGGCAGCGGACTGGGTGGCGGGCGCGTCCTCGAGTGGTTCGACGAGAGCCCGGAGATCGATCTTCTGCTGGCGAACATGAACGAGGCCTGGGCCTGGGGCCGGCCGAACGCGGAGGAGATCCTGCCGCGCATCGCCGATCGCTTCGTCGGCGTCGGAGAGCGGACGCAGAAGCCGTTCGCCGTCGTCCTCGGCCCCTCAGACTACGCGGAGGAGGACCGCTGGCGGCTCGTCTCGGACATGCGCGAACGGCTGGCGGGGGCCGGCCTGGCCGTCTACCCCAGCGTCGAACGGGCCGTGCGTGCCCTGGCGGCGCATACGAAGTACTGGCAGAGGCGAACCAAGCGCCAGGCCGAAGCCTGACGCGGCGGCGACTCTGAGCCGTCAAGCGCGTGGTGGCGGTGATGGTCGGCGGCTGATGTAGGATATGTGCGCAATGGAGCCGAGGATTCAGTACGCTAAGACCGACGGTGGGTGGCACAACTCACTCTTCGGTCAGTGGACGACGCTCTTGCGGGAGGGCGAGTGATGGAGCAGGAGATCGGATTCTGCACCGCCGCTGATGACGTCAACATCGCCTACGCCACGCTGGGCAGAGGCCCCACGGTTGTATACGTGGCTGGCTGGCCCGGCAACCTTCAGAAGGAATGGGAGACCGACTTCGCACGTGAGTTCCTGACCTCGTTATCGCAGGGTGTGCGGCTGATCCGCTACGATATGCGAGGCTCCGGCCTTTCCGATCACGACGTGACGGACTTCTCGCCGGAGGCGCTGCAGCGGGATCTGGCTGCCGTCGTTGACCACCTCGAATTACAGGAGTTCGCTCTTCTCGCGCTCGGCTTCTTCGCCGGCCCGCTCGCGATCTCATACGCCGCGGCGAATCCGGCGCGCGTCACAGCACTCATTATTTCCAGCGGCTTTCTTCGTGGCGAGGACATCTTTCCACCCGAACAGGCCCGCGCGATCATCGAGTACATACGCACGTCGGGATTTCCCTCTGACATCACTCTGACCGAAGGCACGGAGGAGCAGCACAGGGGTGCGGCACGCATTCTTAAGGACGCGGCGACAGGTGAAGTTCAGGCCCAGATCGCCGAACAGATGATGCGAGTGGACGTCAGCGACGTCGCCGCCACGATTGAGACGCCAACCCTGGTGATCCATGGCAGAGAAGATTCCGTCGTTCCGTTCACCAACGGTCGCCACCTGGCATCTCAGATCCCAAAGGCGAAGTTCGTACCGCACGAGGACAATTCCGCAACGCCCTGGCGCAACGTCGACCTGATCGGGAACGAAATGAGAACGCTCATCGGCGTCGAAGCCGGCCAGACCGTCGCGGCTGCCGGCGACATCCACACGATCCTCTTTTCCGACGTGGAGGGCTCCACGGCTCTCACCGACCGCCTCGGCGACGCCAAGGCACGAGAGCTGCTTCGGGAGCACGAGCGCATCACACGCGACGCGCTCAAGGCGCACGGCGGGTCGGAGGTAAAGACGATGGGCGACGGCTTCATGGCCTCGTTTACGTCGGCTACACAGGGGCTGGAGTGCGCCATCGTTCTGCAGCGGGCGTTCGCAGAGCGCAACGAGTCGGCGGATGAAGCGATCAAGGTACGCATCGGCCTCAACGCTGGCGAGCCCATAGCGGAGGACGACCCGGGCGGACGCGGCGATCTCTTCGGGACAGCGGTGAACCTGGCGGCACGCATCGCGGCGAAGGCGGAGGGCGGAGAGATTCTGGTGGCGGACGTCGTGCGGCAGCTCGTCGCCGGCAAGGAGTTCCTCTTCAACGACCGCGGCGAGACGGAGCTGCGGGGGTTCGAGGACCCGGTGCGGGTTTATGAAGTGAGGTGGCAGAAATGACACAGCCATCGAGTCGCCTACCCGCATTCCAGGACGGGCTCAGAGACAACTACTGCTGGGGATGCGGCACCCTGAACGATGCCGGTCTCCATATCGAGAGCCGCTGGGACGGTGAGGAGTCGGTGTGCGTCTGGCAGGCTCCCGACGTCTACGCCGCCGGGCCACGACACGTTCTGAACGGCGGCATCATCGCCACGATCCTGGACTGCCACTCGGTCTGCACGGCGATTGCGAACGCCTACCGGGAGGAGGGGCGAGAGATGGGAACTGATCCCGACATCTGGTACGTCACTGGCTCTCTAAACGTCAAGTACCTGCGGCCTACGCCACTCGCGAGTCCCGTGACTCTAAGAGCCCGCGTCGTCGAGAGGGGTGAGCGCCGAACGACGATCGCTTGTTCGCTGTACTCAGACGAGGCCGAATGCGCACGCTCCGAGCTGGTGGCGGTACGCGTCGACGCCGAGGCGTGGCGGGAAGGCGAGTGATGGCGCTCTACGAGGTCCTCGTCTCGAGCGTGATACGGGAACTCGCCATCGGCAAGAACGAAGTCCGCCGGCGGGAGTAATCGCTTACTACTAGCCGCCGCCTAGGCCGGGGGCATTTCCATCGGGTCGGCCGGCGGCTTCATGAACGCCACATTCGCCGCGCTGCCGGCGGCCTGCATCTCGCCGGCGGTCGGCTCGGGGTACTCGATGCGCTCGTGGTAGATGCCTCGCAGCGTCGCCTTGAACGATTCGGCGATCACCTTAAGGTCGCGCATCGTCAAGTCGGACTCGTCCAGCTGGCCCTCGTTGAAGCGCTCCCGGATCACGCCGTCCACCAGTTCGTCGATGCGCTCGTGCGAGCGGTCTTTGCTGGAGCGGACGACGGCCTCGACGGAATCGGCGAGCATGACGATGGCCGTCTCTTTCGTCTGCGGCTTCGGGCCCGGATAGCGGAACTTCTCCGCATCGGCGTTCGGGTCCTCGAGCGCCGCCTTGCGGTAGAAGTACGTAACGAGGCGCGTGCCGTGGTGCTCAGGGATGAACGCGCGCACCTTCGACGGGATGCGGTGCTTGCCGGTGATGCGCAGGCCCGCGCGCACGTGCTCGGTGACCATCTTGGCGCTGGCGGCGGGATCGAGGCGGTCGTGCGGGTTCTCGCCGCCCATCTGGTTCTCGATGTAGTAGCCCGGCTTGGCGATCTTGCCGATGTCGTGAAAGTAGCAGCCGACCCGCACGAGGAGGGCATCGGCGCCGGTGAGGTCCGCGGCGCGCTCCGCCAGGTTGCCGACGATGACGCTGTGGTGGAACGTACCGGGCGCCTTCTCCTGGAGCTCGCGCAAGAGCGGGTGGCTGAGCTGCGCCAGCTCCATCAACTGAACGCGCGTCGCCACACCGAAGACGGCGCCCAGGACGTAAGCGCCGCCCATCGTGATGACGACCGATCCGACGCCGGCAACGAGGCCTGCGCCGAGAATCCAGACGAGGTCGATGCCGTCCTTGTTCGGTAAAAGCAGCCAGAAGGTGAATAGTGTGACGATCGTCATGAGGCCGACCCCGGCGCCGGCCGAGGCGTAGTTGTTCATGCGCTCGGCGTTGCGGACGGCGAAGACGCCGACGAAGCCCGTGAGCAGAAGAGTCGTCACCATCTGCAGCGATTCCAGCGGGCCGGTGGAGAGGGACTGGCGAGCGTCGGGCATGTAGAAGCCGGCGAAGGTGGCGACGACCGCCAGCAGCGCCGCCGTGAAGAGGGCAAGCCCGGCGTCGAGCAAGGCCGCGATCAGCATCGGCGCCGCGGCGATCGGCAGCATGTAGGCCAGGTAGAGCCGGTCGCCATCCGGCAGCGCCTGGGAGAAGAAGACCTTGGCGCCGGCGACCCAGAGCACGACCAGCAGACCGTACATGACGAGACGCCGGTTGGTGTTCACCTCGGGCGGTTGGAAGAGGTAGAGGTAGAGTCCGGTAAAGGCGCCCGCCAGCACGGCGATGAGCAGGCCGGAGAAGATTTCGCCGAAGCCGATGTCGTTGTCCAGCAGGCCAGCGCCCTTGATCTGGGAGAGGCCCGCCCGCGTCACGATCTCGCCCTCGCGAACGATCGTCTCGCCGTCAGCCTCGAACGACGTGAACGACACGTCGCCGACGTCCAGCGGTGTCTCGCCCGGAAGCACCGGAATGAGGACGACGGCGAGCGCCACCCCGATGGCCAGCGCCAGGGCGAACGCCTGGAACGCGGAGGTTGCTGTGTGCGCCTTGCTGGCTCTCATTGGCATTTCTGCTTATGCGAATTGGGGCGCGATTATGATAACAGAGGTTTCACTTGGTTAAACGCCGAAGTGGCAGATGTGATGCTACAGCGCCGACAGTTGTTGGGTGACGACGTCGTTGATGTCGCGGCCCTCGGCGCGACCCGCCAGGCGGGGCATGATCGCCTTC
This sequence comes from Chloroflexota bacterium, assembly GCA_022565075.1. Classification (GTDB taxonomy): domain Bacteria; phylum Chloroflexota; class Dehalococcoidia; order SM23-28-2; family RBG-16-64-32; genus CF-162. Next base: position 11,158 of record JADFKG010000023.1, read on the forward strand.
ATCACTTTGCCCTTGTCCTGAAGCCCGGTGGCGCCGATCTCGTCGATCACCTTGCGCGCCTCGGCCTCGATCTCCTCGCGGCCGGCCTGCTCCGGCATGTAGGCCCGCAGGATCTGCAGCTCAGCCGCCTCTTTCTGCGCAAGGTCTTCCCGGCCGGCCTTCTCGAACTCCTCGATGCTGTCCCGGCGCTGCTTGACCTGCCTGGCGACCACCTTGAGCACTTCGTCGTCGCCCAGCTCGCGCCGCTCGGCGCCGGCCACTTCTTCCGTGCTGATCGCGGACATGAGCATACGGATCGTGGACTTTCGGGTATCGTCACCCTGGCGAAGGGCGTCTGCGAGGTCGTTCGCCAACTGCTCTTTGAGCGACATGAGCGTCAAGTGTGATTCTGGTAAGGAGGATCGTGCGAGTTCAGAGGCTTAGCCGCGCTGGGCGTTCTTCATGGTCTTGCGGCGCTTGGCGGCGGCCTTCTTCTTGCGTATGACGCTCGGCGGCTCGAAGTGTGCGCGGCGGCGGGCCTCGGCCAGGATGCCGCTCTGCTGAACCATCTTGTTGAACTTCTTCAACGAGTGATCAAAATTGTCGCGACTCGTGATGATGACTTCAGGCAAGAATGATTCCTCCTCGGATCGAGATTTATACAGGAAACCGCTTAGATTGTAGGTTTTTTCACGCGAAAGTGTCAAGGTTCAGCCGTCACGGCCCCTCATCGCCCGACAGTGTCACGCAAACGGGCCGCCCGTGCGGACAGCCCACCGCTCTTAACGTTTACCTGATGCTAGTCGGCCGAGGGGAGCACCTTCGGCTGCAATAGCTCCATCGCCTTGTCGCAGCACTGGATCTCGCCGTCCCCCGCCTTGATGCAGAGCACCTCACTGTTGCAGGTCTCGCACTGGAATCGCTTGCCAAGTTGGTTCGCCACGGTTCAACCTCCGCCTATTGCTTCTGCTGCATCGTCTCGCCGCAACAGACGAGCTCGCCTTCGCCACCCTTGGTGACGATCATCTCCGAATTGCACTTCGCGCACAGATACCGCTTGCCGACTTGATTTGCCACTTTTAGATTAACGCTCCGTTCGAGTTCAGTCGTTCGGCTTCAAAATATAGCCCAACTCCACGAAAACCGTCAAACCCGGCGAAGCCGCTCAGGCCGGCTCGAAGACGTTGCGCTTCGTCGCCGAGTCATGCCTTACGCTGCCCTTCCGGCCGACGAACTCTTCCCGCGTCATCGACCACATCAGGTCTCGGTCCGCGGGCGTGTTGGCGATAAAGCGCTCGCCGCCGGCCAGCCGGCCGATGACGATTGTCTGCTCGGGCTCGCCCTCCTGACCGAAGGCGACGCTGTAAGCCTCGACTGTGGCGTCGCCAGCCGGCTCCGGCGCCTGGGGCGGTGTGTCCATCGCATCGAGAGCGGCCTGATCCACCTGCGGATCGGTTCGCTGCCATTCTCCGCCCGGTGGCTGTGCGCTGTATACGCCGACCGAGTGCTTGGTGGCGAACCAGCCGAGGCCGGTGACGAGGGCCCGCGCGTCCGGGCGTTCCCGCAAGCGCTCGACGGCCGTGGCGATCGAGTGGCTGACGTAGTTGTTGCCGGGGCCGCCGGCGTACGGGAGGCCACCTGTCAGCGTTAGCGGACGCGGATCGTCCGCACTGAGGCCGAGCGCGCCGAGCGCCAGTTGGACGGCCGCCGGAAAGCAGGAGTAGAGGTCGAACATGTCGATCTCGTCGACGCTCGTGCGGGCCATTCCCAACGCCCGTGTCGTGGCGGCCCGGATCGCCGGCGAGCCATGATAGTCCGCCCGGTCGCTGACGAACCACTTGTCGTCGGCGTCACCGCAGCCGTGCAGGTAGACCCACTTCTCTTCCGGGACGCCCATCTCCCGCGCCGTTTCACTGCCGGTCAGGAGCAGCGCGGCACCCTGGTCCACCTGCATGATGGCGTTCATCAGCTTGGGATACGGGAAGGCCACCCAGCGGTTGTCCGGGCGCACGGTGGCGATCTCTTCCGCCGTACGCTTCTGGGGGAACCAGGCGTAGGGGTTAGCCGCAGCGACTTCAGTAAAGCGAGCACAGAGGCTGCCCAGGTACGCCTGATGCTCCTCGATCGTGCGCCCGGCGTACGCCCGTATGGCGTTCTCGAAGAGCGGGTAAACACGCGTCGGCAGCACCGCCCCGTGGCGCCCCTCGACGTCCGAGAAGCCAAGCCGCGTGTCGCCGAGGATTCGCTCAGGCGTGCCGCGAACCTCCCAGGGAAGGCGCGCGCCTTCCTTTAGCGCCAGGCGTCTCGTGTGCATCGCCTCAGCGCCGACGATCAGAGCGACGCGCGTACGGCCGGCGACGATCGCCTCGGCCGTCTCGTTGACCAGCCGCTGCGGAGTCTCGCCTCCGATCGCGGAGTAGAGTGTGTGCGCCGGTTCGGCGCCGATCCGCGACGCCAGCAGTCCGGGGGCGTCGGGATAGGGCCAGCTGATGACGTTCACGACCTGCAGCGAGTCGATCCGCGAGAGCAGGCCGCCGCCGGCATCGTCGTCGGCCAGACGCGCAGCCTGCGCCATCAGCTCGACAGGCTCGATAGAGTCGTCGGTAGTCTGCGCGCGGTTAGTCACCTGGCCAACGCCGACGATGACGGGGTATCCGGCAGATCCGCGGGAGTTGCTCATGCGGGCGTCAACTTAGGCAGACCGGCGGCGCTCGGTCAAGCGCGTATGCCGCCCGTCATCAGGGAACAAAGCCAGGCTGCTCTACGTTGTTGAAGTATGGCGCTAACGAAAGTGATCGGCATCGCCTTTCGCCGGCCGGGCTTTCTCCTTCAGGGGTTGCTTCCGCTGCTCGCCGCTCTCACGCTCCTAGCGTCAGTAGCATGCGGCTCTGCGTCGTCACCGCCGGCCCCGGCGTCACCCACCGCATCACCCCCGTCGCCTGCTGAGAGCCTGCAGAGCGCCGATTTCGGCCCGTTGGCCGTCATCGACGGCCTGAGAGAAACCGAGGGTCAGTCAGCCGAAGACCACACGTCATCACCAGTCATACAGTCCAATGAAGATGCATTGGCCCAGGACCTAGCTCTCGTTGCTGAGGCGAATGGCTGGACCATAGAAGAGGCTGCGGCTGACCGTCGGGCCGCTGATGTCGTCGGGCGCATCGCCGTGCAAGTTGCCGCGGAGAGGCCCGAAATTTTCGTTGGAGGGGTGCTCGCTGAGGAGCCGGGCGGGGCGCCAATGCTCTACATCAAAGGGCCCGCGGATGATTTCGTTCGCAGTCTCGTCGCCAATGCCGAGATCGACATCAAGATCGTCGACAACCAGCCGTTCTCCTTCGAGGAACTCGATGAACGCAAAATGCGGGTCCACCGCGTTCTGCAAGCCCTCGGCTTCCGGAGCGCCTATATCATGTCGAACGTTACAGACGGAGGGAAAATTGAGGCCGGGGTCACTCGACAGACCGGTCTACCAGACAACCCGGACGAAATTCTATCCAGTCTTCCCGCAGAACTGCGATCCAGCGTCACCCTAACGGTCAGCGACGTCCCCGTTGCTGTGACGGAAGCCGCGTTCGGCGGTATGCAGATGCGCGATGACGGTTTTGACGGAGTGCACTAGTGGATGGTCTGCCTGGAACGCTGCTCGCCGCTCTCACGCTCATTGCGTTGGTAGCATGCGGCTCTTCCTCGTCGCCGCCGGCCCAGGCGTCACCCACGGCATCACCGCCGTCGCCTACTGAAAGCCTGCAGAGCGACGATTTCGGCCCGTTGGCCGTCATCGACGCCGCAGGTGGGTCCGACGCCCTCGGTGGTACCGGCCCCGTCCGCATTGAGGACAACTGCGTGACGATGACACGGGAGAACGGAGAGATGCTACTGCTCATATGGCACGCGACCGAGGTGCGCTGGGACGAGGAGGACCGAGAGATCATTTATTCCAGCGCCGCCTACCCGGACGCGCAACCCATCACTATCCGCGACGGCGATACGATCACCGTTGGCGGATCATCGCTGCTAGATGACGAACCGGTGACGAGGGCACCCTTGCCTTGGCTGGCTACGCCGCATCCGAGTTGCAGCGGCGAGCCGTGGGCCGTCAGCGGGCTGACAAAGCCCTGAGTTGCTAGAGCGAATCCTTTAGTGAGCGGCCCGCTAGCGAGCGGTCCAGCCGCCGTCGATGACGAGGTGCGTCGCCGTCACGAACGATGAGTCTTCGCTGGCCAGGAAGAGCGCCGCCTTCGCCACCTCATCCGCTCCACCCAGGCGCCCCATCGGCGCTCCGTCGATCATCCACTTCGTCAGCTCTTCCGACATCTTGAGCGGCGCCAGCAGCGGCGTCTCGATCCAGCCGGGGCAGATCGCGTTGACGCGGATGTTGTGCGGCCCGCCGTCCAGACCGAACTGCCGCGTAAGGCCGATGACCGCGTGCTTTGAGGCGTGGTAGGCGTAACCGACGCCACCGGGACCGACCGGCGTCGTCGTGCCACTGACGCCCATCATCGAAGAGAGGTTGACGATGGCGCCGCCCTCGCCCTGCTTGATCATCTGCGCCAGGCCGTGCAGGCAGCCGTAGTAGACGCCGTTCTCGTTGACCGCGATCACCTGCTCCCACGTGTACTGCGGCCCGCCGATGCCCGCGTTGTTGACGACGATGTCGAGCTTGCCCCAGGCGTCGACGACGGCCTGGATCGCGCCTTTTACGTCTTCCTCGCTCGTCGTGTCGGTGCGCAGGGAACGGGCCTCGCCGCCGGCGTCTTCGATCTGGGCGGCGACGGCCGCGGCAGACTCCTCGTTGATGTCGGACGCCATCACCCGCGCGCCTTCGTGCCCGAAGACGGTGGAGATCGCCTTGCCGATGCCTGATCCGGCGCCGGTGACAAGCGCTGTTTTGCCGTCCAGCCTTCCTTTGCTGCGGATTTCTTCGGCTGCCATTGTGACCTCCTTGCGCCTATCCTAGTCCGCCGCCCACTGGCGAGTCGACGCCTCGCTCTGGCATGATGGCCGAAAGAAGTACGCCAGAACTGCGGAGCCATCGATGAGCAAGCTTTCGAAAAAGATACGTGCGGCCGGCCGCGCTGAACCGGCGCCCCTTGGCTTCACCTCGATCACATCTCGGGTCAGACAGAACAGCCTCCTTTGCGGCGTGCGGCTGCGCGACCCGGCGGCGGCAGCCGGCGCGGCAGAGAAGGGCGCCGACTTTGTGATCCTCGAAGACATCGCCCGCTCGAAGATCAAGGGCGTCGCGAAAGTCGACGCCAGCGTCGGCGTCGCCGGCGACTTCGACTCCGACGCCCTCGAAGCGCTGGTCAAGGCCGGCGTCGACTTCGTTGTGCTGGCCGGTCCGGGAGCAGACGCCGCGCCGCTCGCCCACGAGTCGGTCGGGCGCGTGATGGCCCTCGACAGCGATCTCGATGACACCTACCTTCGCCTGCTGGGCGACCTTGGCCTCGACGCCCTCGTGATCGCCGCGCCCGAGGCGCCGCTGACCGTGGAGCGGTTGCTGGCGGTACGGCGCCTCTCGGCGCTGGCTCGCACGCCGCTTCTGGCGAGCGCTAAGCCGGACATCGATGAGAAGTCGCTCGAACTCCTGCGCGACTCCGGCGTGGCCGGCATCGTGCTGGACGATGCGGGCAAGCTGGCGGCGCTCAAGAAGCGCATCGCCACGCTGCCACCGCGCGGTCGCCGCAAGGAGAATCACTCGGACGCGGTTATTCCGGCGCAGGCGGCCGCTGGGCACGATCACGACGAAGACGACGACGATTACGACGACTAGCCTTCGCGCAACAGTAACCTTGACGTTGGCGTAAGGTCGAACCTATACTCCGCTGCGAGTAAGGGCCTGTTTGGCCGTACCAGCGAGGAGCCTCCACTTGGCAGAGAAACAGGGCGCTCTACAGATTGGTGAAGTCGCCCAGCGCACAGGCGTCACCCAGCGCACGCTCCGCTTTTACGAGGAGAAGGGCCTTCTGCGCCCGCCCAGCCGCATGGATGGCGGCTTCCGGCTCTACTCCGAAGAGGACGTCAAGCGCGTTGAGCACATCCGCCGTCTCCAGGACCTCCTCGGCATCAGCCTGGCCGAAATCAAGGAAATGGTCGACGCCGATGAGGTCTTGCGCGATCTACGGTCGCAGTATCGTCCCGAGTCCGCTATCACTGAGAAGCGCAATCAGCTGGAGAAGGCGACCGCTGTCACCGAGGCCCAGTTCGCGATCGTCAAGCAGAAGACGGAGCAGATGCGCGAGATGGAGACTCAACTGGAAGAGCGCCTGCGGCTCTTCACACGCTGGAAGCAGGAGCTCGACGAGCTCGAGAAGAAGGCCGCGCCCACGCGCGGCTGAGCCCCGCCGGCGCCACGTCACCGAGCCACCAGACTGACACGATCAGGCGACGCTGCCCGCCGCCTCTGGAGCCGCGGTGATCCACGCCGCAATCGCGGGTACAATTCGGGGCGAGACCATGAGCAACAAGAACGAAGGCCAGACCCCGGCGCTCAAGTACAAGCGCATCGTCGCCAAGATCGGCACGAACGTGCTCACCGCCGGCACCGACCGCCTGAACATGGAGCTGATGGCGGACTTCGCCGCCCAGGTCGCCGCTTTGCACAAGCAGGGCGCCGAACTGATCGTTGTGACGTCGGGCGCCATCGCCACGGGACGCCACCGCCTGGGCCTGAAGGAGCGCAAGGACATCCCCTTCCGCCAGGTGCTGGCCGCCGTGGGCCAGAGCGACCTGATGCAGGCGTACCAGCAGCTGTTCGCACGCCACGACATCACGATCGCCCAAACGCTGCTCACACGGCGCGACCTGGCGGACCGCGTCGGCTACCTGAACGCGCGCAACACGCTGCTGGCGATGCTGGAGCTGGGCATCGTGCCGATCGTCAACGAGAACGACGTCGTCGCGGTCGATGAGATCGAGGGCCCCAAGATCGGCGACAACGACAACCTCTCCGCCTTCGTCGCCAACCTGGTCGACGCCGACCTGCTGGCGATCCTGACGGACATCGGCGGCCTCTTCTCCGCCGACCCGCGCGTGGAGCCCGCCGCTGAGCTGATCCAGCGCGTCGAGAAGATCGACGAGCAGATCGAAGCGCTGGCGGGCGGCACAACCGGCCACGGCGTCGGCGGCATGGCGACGAAGATCCAGGCGGCGCGGCTGGCCACCGGCGGCGGGACGGACGTCTTCATCGCCTCGGGACGCGAAGCGGACACCCTGAAGCGTCTGGCGCACGGCGAAGCGTTGGGCACGCACTTCCCGGCCGCCGTCGACCGCATGGAAAGCCGCAAGCGCTGGATGCTGGCGGCGCTCTCGGTGAAGGGCGACATCGTCGTCGACGACGGCGCCTCGAAAGTGCTGCGCGAGAAGGAAGCGAGCCTGCTGGCGGCCGGCATACAGAAAGTCGAAGGCGCCTTCTCCCGCGGTGACACGGTGGCGATCGTGGACAGCCGCGGCAAGCGAATCGCCTGCGGCATCACGAACTACAGCTCGGACGAGATCGAGCGCATTCGCGGCATCCACTCGGACAAGATCGAGGAGGTGCTGGGTCACCACTACGGCAGCGAGGTGCTGCACCGCAACAACATGGTGCTGCTTTAGCGTGACTCTCAAGCGCGCCGCAGCGATCACCGGCATCGCTGAAATGGCGCCGCGTGCCTCGGCCGAGGGCCTGAGCACGATGGGCATCTGGGCTGACGTTTCCCGCAAGGCGATCCTCGACGCCGTCCTCGAGCCTTCCGAC
>JADFKG010000159.1 GCA_022565075.1 Chloroflexota bacterium
CCACCGTCAGGTCCGGACGCCGCACAGTGCGCCCCGCCAGCCGCAGCCCCTCGAACGCCTGCGCCGACGTCACCTCGTGAACGAGATGCAGGTCGACGTAGAGCAGAGCCGGCTGACCCGGCTCGTCATAGACGACGTGCTCGTCCCAGATCTTCTCGAACAGTGTTTTTGGCGCCACTCGTACCTCCGCTGGCCCCTTGGTGGGGCCTTCCATGATAACGAACCGCCATTCCCGCGTCACGGCGCGCCCTCGTGCTGCGGCCGCCGGCTAGTGTGACTCCTCGTGCCCCATCCCCGGCCAGATCCTGCCTTCCCAGGCGTTTCCGTCGCCCACACGATCCGCCACGTCCGCACCCAGCGCCGCGATCTCCGGCGCCGTCAGCAGCCGCTCCGTTTCGGCGAACAGCACGTCTTCCTCCCAGCGGATGTGCACGCGGATCGTCTTCGCGAACTCCAGCAGCAGCTCACGCCGCACCTCCAGATCGTCCGTGTCACGCATTCGCGCGACCAGCGCCTCCATCCCCAGATGATCCCGCTCCGTCCGCCGCACCAGCTCGTCCTCAACGTCCACGTGGCGCACCAGACGCGCCAGCAGGCACTCCGTCTCGGTCCGGAAATGCGGCAAAAGCCCCCTTGCCCAGAACGCGATCAGCACATCGTAGACCTCTCGCACACCAGACTCATCCGCGTCCCCTATCTCGCGGTCGATGCGCAGCGCCATCACCAGCGCTGAGTGGTGCTCGCGCGACAGTGGGATCAGGCTGTCGTGGCGCTTTGCCACCTACCCCCGCGCCTCGTCGTCGTCATCCTGCATACGGTCACGCGGGACAGGCTGCTCGCTGTGCCCGTTGGAGCGAATGCAGCTGTGCCCGGAAGAATCCAGCGGCACACCGCAAAGCCGACAGGTCGGCCGGCCGCCGGCGATGATCTCCTTCAAACGCGTGCTCAGCTGCGCCACGTCGGCGCTCGTAATGCGCACCCGGACGTCCGGCTCACCGTCTTCCTCTGACGTCAGATCGTGGGCCTGGATGACGATCGTCTTGTCGGCCGGATCGTAGCCCACAGCCATACGGCCGACGTGCACGTCGGCGTCCGGCGGGTCCGGGAAGAACGAGAGATCGGTCGCGGGCGTTTCCTCGCCCCCCGTTTGCGCCAGCACCTGGCTAAAGGCCAGGCTCAGCGCCTGCAACTGCTGCTTCTCCAGCCACAGCCCCGCCGCCTCCTCTGTCGCACCGATGACCCGCAGCTGGAACGTGCGCTCGCCCGGCTTGCCGAACGCCTTGGCGTCCACGCCTCGCGCCGTGCCGAGATCTAGCGTCATCTGTCCTCCCCGTGGCCTGCTTGCGGCCACTCTCCGCCGTAGCGCTCTACAGCATCCGCTCCCGCCGGCCGGGCGGTCAAGTTTAAGATCACGGGTCGAACGGCCTCCTCCCTTCGTGCCTAACGCACCTTTAGCCAGCCTCGCTGCACCTGCAATCCTTGAACCTAACGATATTCGAAAGCCATGATGTGAGCGCATATGAGCAAGAAAGACCGAAACCGGCGCGAGATCACACGGCGCCAGAAAGAGCAAAGACAAGCGAAGGCGGCGGCGGCCGGCGAAGACGCCAAAGAAGACGCCGCGAAGGCCGCTGTCGCCGCTCCCGAAGACGCCGCCGACGCGACCAGACGACGCGCCGAGCAAAAGCGCGAATACGAAAAGCGCAAGCGCGCGAAGGCCCGTGGCGGCCAGTCGCGCGCGCCCTACCTCTGGGGCGGCGGTCTCGCCATGGTCGCCCTCGCCGTTCTCGGCGGCTTCCTCCTCCTCAGCGGCAGCGGTGACGAAGACGGCCCGAACGGCACCCCGATCGTCACGCCCGACGCGCGCGTCGCCGCACTCCCCATCGACGTCACGATCGAAATCGAAACCGACGACGACGGACAGAACGTCAACCCCCGCTTCATCCCCAACGCCATCAGCGCCAACGCTGGCCAGGTCGTCGAGATCGTCCTTACCAACGTCGGCTCGGTCGCCCACAACCTGCGCCTCGCCGGCATCGACGACGAGTACAACACCCGTGACGACTGGCTGACCAACCCCGCCACGCTCTTCGCCGGTGATACGGGCACTGTCGTGGTCAAGCTCGACGACCCCGGCGCCTACGCCTTCCGCTGCGACTTCCACGCCACGCTGCAGCTCGGCACCTTCACCGTCCGCTAGCCACTGTTCACTACCCATTAACCCCCGTCCCCCGTTCCCCGTCCCTGTCCCCTGTCTCACGACAACGCCGGCACTTGCTATCAACGGATGAGGAGCGGATAAGCGGATTCGCGCCACGGCCCCGCCATCCGTTTATCTGCTCAAGCAATCCGTTGACAGCCCCCACCTGTCACCAGTCCCCTGCTTCCCGTCCCCTGTCACCCGTCCCCTAACCCCTGCCATACTCGTCCCATGCACCACGTCGATATCCTGCACGTCATCGGCGACACACCTCTCGTCGAGCTGCGACACCTCAGCCCCAGGCCCGGCGTCCACCTCTTCGCCAAACTCGAAGGCCGCAACCCGACCGGCAGCATCAAGGACCGCATCGTCCGCGAGATGGTCGTCGAGGCTCAGCGCGACGGCCGCCTCTCGCCCGGCGACCGCATCATCGAGGCCAGCACCGGCAACACCGGCATCGCCCTGGCGATGGTCGGACGCGCACTCGGTTACCCCGTCCGCATCGTCATCCCGGAGAACGTCTACCCGGAGATCCCCCGCACCATCACGGCCTACGGCGCCGAGATCACCTACGTTCCGTCCGAGCTCGGCGTCAAGAAAGCGATCGACGTCGCGCGCACAATCGCCGCCGACGAGGGCTGGTTCATGCTCGACCAGTTCTCCGACCCCGTGAACATCCGCGCCCACTACGAAGGCACCGGCCCCGAGATCCTCGCCGCCCTTCCCCACGTCGACCTCTTCGTCGCCGGCCTCGGCACAGGCGGCACGCTGATGGGCGTCGGCCGTCGCCTCAAGGAAGCCAACCCGGAGACGCGCGTGATCGCCGTCGAGCCCCACCCCGGCTACCAGGTCCACGGCCTCAAGAGCCTCGCCGACGGCTTCCTGCCACCGCTGCTCGACTACAACGTCCTCGACGGCAAGATCCTCGTCCGCAGCGGCCACGCCTTCCGCGGGGCGGCCCAGCTGATACAGCGCGAGGCGATCTTCGGCGGCGTCTCCTCCGGCGCTGTCCTCCACGGCGCGCTCAAAGCGATCGAACGCCTCCCCCGTGGCAACGTCGTCCTCATCTTCGCCGATAGCGGCTGGAAGTACCTCGCCACCGACATGTGGACCCAGCCGCCGGCAGACCACGAAGAAGACGACCTCGACGACGTCATCTGGTGGTGACGCGCCCGTACCTGTCCAATACGGACCCGTCGGGGTAACCTCGTCCCATGCCCCGCGAATCCGTCTCCTTCGACCGCGCCGCCTCCTTCTACGACGACACGCGCGCCATGCCGCCCGAAGCCGTCGAAGCGGTCACCAACGCGATCCTCGACGCCCTCGCTCGGAACGGCGCCGACTCCCTGCTTGAAGTCGGCATCGGCACCGGCCGCATCTCACTCCCCCTCATGGCGCGCGGCCTGCCGGTCACGGGCGTCGACATCTCCGCCGCGATGATCGCCCGCCTGCGCCAGAAGCTCAGTCCCGGCCACCATCATCCCGACCTCATCTTCGGCGACGCCACCCGACTGCCCTTCCGCGACGGCGCCTTCCCCGCCGCCCTCACCGTCCACGTCCTCCACCTCGTCTCCTCCGCCGACGACACTCTCGCCGAAATCCGCCGCGTCCTCGCGCCGAGCGGCGTCTACCTCAACAAGCAGCATCGCGACAACCAACCACTGGCCGCCAGCGGCGCCTGGTGGGACGACGCCCTCGCGCGGCGCGGCCACGCCCGCGACGGCCGCCTGCGCTTCGACCAGCAGCGCCAACTGATCCGCGACAGCGGCGCAACCCTGGAGCTGATCGACATCTGTCAGCAGGTCAACCACATCGATCCCGACGAGGTCCTGGACAAGACCCGCCGCCGCGTCCACTCCTGGACCTGGCCGTTCCCGGACGACGTCTTCGAGGATTGCCTGGTCGAATACGAACCGTGGTTCCGCGCCCACTACCCCGGCGATCTCGTCGAAGAACTCAC
>JADFKG010000160.1 GCA_022565075.1 Chloroflexota bacterium
GGAAGCCGATGAGCGCGATCGCGGCGCCGAAGACGGCGACGGCGGTGAACGCGTGGCGGCTCGAAAGCCGCGTGTAGACCGACGCTAGCATGGCCACGATGATGGCGGCGCCGAGAGCCGCGGTGTATTGGCCGTCGCGGTCCATACCGTTGATCGAGAACGTGCGGACCGAGATTGAGAGGATGACCACCTCCGCCTTCAGCCACGGCATGAACGCGGCGGCGATGGCGACGGCGGCGGCAACGATCGACGCCAGGCGGATGATCGTCCAGCGGGGGCTGCCGGGTGCTGCGGTCATGCCTCCGCCCGGCGGGCCTGTGTCACTCTATTCCGTACCGCGCGAGGTCGTGGCCGACGCTGATCTCGCCCTTGAAGATGCCGTCCAGGCCTTCCGTGAACTGCGGGATCTGCTCCTCCAGGATCGAGGGCATGACGTGAGAGAGGACGAGGTGCTTGACGCCGGCCTGCTGCGCGATCTCGGCCGCGTCCTTGACGTCGGCGTGGTACGTGTGGGCGTCGCCGAGCAGCGCCGCCTGCAGGCCGCGGCCGCTGCTCCGCAGGTTGTCTTCGAGCGCTGACATCATCTTCTTGTTCATCGAGTCCGCCACGAGGATGTCCGCGCCCTGCGCCCCGTTGAGGAGGCCCGGGCAGGCGTTCGTGTCGCCCGAGATCACGATCGACTTCGCGCCGCGCTCGAAGCGGAAGCCGTAGGCCGGCATGACCGGGCGGTGGTCGACCTCGAACGCCTTGACCGTGATCTCGCCGATCGTCGCGACCTCGGTCGGCTCCTGGCCGGCGGAGATCTCCGTCACGTCGCACTCGGTGCCGACCGGCGCCAGCTGCTCGCCGTGGTGGGCGAAACGGAAGCGCGTGTCGGCCTCCAGCGCCTGCCGGTAGCCGGCGATCATGCTCTCCGTGCCTTCGGGGCCGTAGACGCGCAGGGGCTTCGTGATGCCGCCGACCCAGCGCATGACGAGCAGGTCGGCGAAGTCCGTCGTGTGGTCGGAGTGGAGGTGCGTGACGAAGACGGCATCGATCTGCGGCGGGCCGACGCCGCACTGAAACATGCGCACGGTGGCGCCCCAACCGACGTCGATGAGGACGTTGATCTCGCCGCCGCGGATGATCTGTGCGTTGCCGCTGCGGTGTGGCTGGTGGATGGGACTCCCCGTGCCGAGGAGAATCAGTTCGAGCGTGGGCATCGTGGCCTCCTTCGGTGGCTCTTTCTTACACCGTTGCGCAGCGCGAGCGCAAACCAACGCTTGATACCGTGGGCACTTCAGGCGATGCTCTACGTTGGACGATTCCCTGTCAGGTCTAGAGCATCGGCGCGCCGAGCCGGCGCATCAGTTCGTCTTCGCTGAGGCCGTCGATTTCGAACAGCTTCTCGCGTGAGCTGCCGCCGCGGGCCAGGCGGACGCGCGAGGGCGGGATCGCCAGCTTGTCGGCGAGGAGGCGTGTGACGGCAGCGTTCGCCCGGCCCCTCTCGGCCGGCTCGCGCACCTTGAGTCGCAAGGTGCCGTCGTGCCAGCCGGTCAGGCCGGCGCCTCGTGCCTTCGTTGTGACGCGGACTCTCAGGTAAGCCAACGGTGCCCCTCCCTTTCGTTCTTGTATGATAGCGGGCGTTATGCCGGACATGCTCGCGCGGCTCTATGACCTGCCCGATGCGGCGCCGCACGAGAAGCGCGTGGCGGACGGCGGCTTCCGGGTACGTCGCGCCGAGCCCTGGGACCGGGCCCGCATGGGCGAGTTCGCGCGTCAGCACTTCGGCGACCTCTGGGCGCTGGAGGCCGACCGCGCGTTCAACCACACGCCGATCACGGCCCACATCGCGTTGCAGACCGCCGAGATCGTCGGCTTCGCGGTGTTCGAGTGCACGCGGCGTGGTTACTTCGGCCCGACCGGCGTGCGCGAGGACCTGCGCGGCAGTGGGCTCGGCACGCTGCTTCTGCTGCGCTGCCTTGAGTCGATGCGCGAGATGGGTTACGGCTATGCCATCATCGGCGGCGTCGGCCCGGCGGAGTTCTACGAGAAGCTGGTGGGCGCGTTCGTGATCCCGGGGAGCGACCCCGGCATCTACGCGCCGCTATACGAGATCAGAAGCCAGGAGGGCGCATGACAGCGGACACTACGGAGCCGCGCTCCGAATCCTACGAGTCGCAGCGCGTGACGCTGCACTACGACGTCTGGGGCGACGGCGACAAGCCGCCGCTGATGCTGATCCACGGCGGGCAAGACCACTCCCGCAACTGGGACTTCGTGGCGCGACGGCTGATCGACCGCTACACGATCTACGTGCCGGACCTGCGCGGCCACGGCGACAGCGGCTGGGCGATCGGTGGCATGTACAGCATCCCGGAGTTCACTCTGGACATCGCGACCCTCGCCAATCGTATCGAGGGGCCGCTGACTATGATCGGGCACTCGCTGGGCGGCGCCATCGCGTTGCAGTACGCCGGAACGTTTCCGGACAAGGTGACGAAGCTGGTGTCGGTTGAAGGGTGGGGCCCGCCTCTGCAGGAGCACAAGCCGGCGCACAAGCGGATGCGGGAGTGGATCGACCACATGCACGACGTCGAGCGCCGTCAGCCGCGGCGATACGAGACGATCGAGGCGGCGACGAAGCGCATGATGGAGGCGAACTCGCACCTGAGCCCGGAGATGGCGAGGCACCTGACTGAGCACGGCACGAACCGCAACGAGGACGGCAGCTACTCCTGGAAGTTCGACAACTACGTGCGCATCCGCTCCCCGTACGAGTTCAATATGCAGGACGCGATGGTCATCTGGTCGCAGATCAGGTCGCCGACGCTGCTGATCAAGGGCTCGGAGAGCTGGGCGGTGGACCCCGACGCCACGGGCCGCGCGGACGTGATCGCCGGCCACGAGACGGTGATCATCAAGGACGCGGGCCACTGGGTCTACCACGACCAGCTCGACGTCTTCATGTCGCACGTCGAGCGCTTCCTGGCGGAGTGATGGCTGGCAAGAAACAGAAGATGACGGAAGAAGATGATTCTGACAGGGCGCGGCCGATCCTCGTGACTTTAGAAAACAATCGCGAATATAAAATCCAATCCTACGTCGTCTGCATCGTGGATCTCCTAGAGCAGTCGGAACGCTTACAAGGTTGGCCGGCGCTGCCAAAAGATGGACGACCAACCCCCGAGCTAGTTGAGGCCGTTGACAAGACCGCAGACACGGTTCGCAGGTTCCGGGAGATGTTCCGAGAATTCTTCGATGCGTTCGGGAAAAGGGAAATGACAGAGAAGGAACTTGATCACCTAAAACCCGAGATGCGTCCGGAGTTCTTAAGGATACGAGAGAGGACACGAGAGGCCGATATGACAACCCGCCAGTTTTCGGATACGTTTGTCTTCTATGCCCCCGATGCCAATAGCTACGGAGACCGAACAGGCGACGTTCTCGATCGAATGATGGGAGCCGCAGCGTTTGGGCTTCTGGCCGGTCTCGCGGAGGGGAATCCGTATAGGGGGGCAATCACCGTGGATGACGGGACAGAGATCGAGGGGACAGAGATCGAGCCGAGCAACTTCTACGGACCAGCCATGGCCCGAGCGCATGAGATGGAAGACGGGATTGCGGAGTATCCGCGCATAGTACTTTCTCGGAAAGCAGTCGAGTTCGCCCAGCGCAATAGTGGATTCAGCGGAGACGTAGGCACCGAGCGTCTTCTTGTCGAGTCCCACCGATCGCCATCGGATCTCCTCTGCACTGACGCAGACGGCCTGACCATCGTCGATTTCATGGGTGAAAAAATCCAGTCCGTCGCTTCGACTATGCCGCCAGGGTATGCAGCGCTTGGCTCCAGAGCTTATGACTTTGCTCGTTCCGAAGCGGCTCGCTTTGAGCGGGCGGGAAATATCAAGCTTTCTGGACGCTACCACCAGTTACTCCACTACATGCGGCCGCGCCTGTCGTTTTGGGGAATCGATCCGAACGCTGGAGCGGTCCCGCCACGATCACCTGGCGGCTGACGGAACGGCTCCTGCGCTACCTGACGATGCTGCTCGCGGCCGCGTCGCCGATGTGACACGCGCCTCTTAGAGCACCGCGGCGCGGCTGATACGTTCGGCGCATGCTGGCGAAGGTGAACAGCTGCGCGGTCATCGGGCTCG
>JADFKG010000161.1 GCA_022565075.1 Chloroflexota bacterium
TCCACAGGCTTCAACTCTCCCTGCGTACCGCTATTGGTCAGCATGTGGTGGGCCCGGCAGGAGTCGAACCTGCAACCAACCGGTTATGAGCCGGGCGCTCTACCCTTGAGCTACGGGCCCGCCAAAGGAATTGTAAGGCCAGGCTTCAAGCTCCTTCAACCGGCCGCTTCCCATCAAGCGCCAATCACGATGTAACGCAGCTTTGGCGCCCCCGTCCTAACTCACAGTTAGGAGCGCACCCGGCGGCAGGCCTGCTGGGGCCCAGCAATAGAGGCGTCTTAGTGACTAAACCAAGCGACTTCACACCACAGCGAGTCCTGGAAGTACAGGGCGACCCGGCAGCCAAACAGACGAAGCACGCCAACCGCGAGGCCTGGCTGTTCCGCCTCGCTGGCGTGGGCCTGTTACTGGCCGGCTGGGCGATCATAGCCACGAACCACAGCTTCGGTTCGCCCACGTTCCTGATCGAGACGATCGTCCTGGCGGGCCTCGGCGTGTTCGGCTTCACGGCCGCCGCTCGCACTGTCCGCATCGCTGTGAACACGGAGAAGCGCCTGCGACTCAGCCTCCTCGTGCACAACATGGAGCTCGAAAAGGTGGCCATGCAGGACGACCTGACGCAGCTCTTCAACCGCCACTACTTCTTTGAGCGCCTGGAGCGGGAGCTAGAAACCGCGAAGGCCTCTCAGCATCCGCTCTCGGTCATGGCGATGAACCTGGGCGGCCTGAAGAAGATCAATCACACCTATGGGCTCCGTGTCGGGGATGAGGTCTTGCAGAACGTTGGGCGCTTCCTGCTCGCACAGACACGTGCCAGCGACATTCCAGCCCGTATCGCTGGCGACGAGTTCGCGATCATCATGCCCGACACGCCGGCGGCAGAGGCCGACACGCTGATGACCCGACTGGAGAAGCGCCTTGCCTCGCTCAATGTCGTCGACCGAAACGAACTGACGCTGACCGTCCAGGCCTCGCTGGGATACGCCACCTACCCGGACGCGGGCGAGACGGTGGATGAACTCATCCAACAGGCCGACAGCGCCATGCGCGTGCGAAAGAACGAGGGCGAGTCCTGCCCACCCAGCGACGCGAACGACGGGTTGACGCCCGTTCCCCCGGTCTTCCGCCGGGCCGAGTCGTCCTAAGCCAGACCGTGCTTCCGGATCAGCGACTCGACGTAGGAAACGTCAGAGAACACACGCTCACGCATGGCCGGCCGCTGCTCGTCAGGCACCGGCGCTGAGGGCGCATTGACCATCACGCCGAACAGTACGCCGCGGATCTGCCACTCCGTGATCGACCCTAGCTCGAAGCCCAACCGCCACTCCTTGCGGTCGATCTTATCGCCGAGCTGCGCCTCCAGCTGGTCCAGGTAGAAGTCGATCACCGCGTCGAGGTCGTCCGGCTGCTGGTAGGCCGTGAAGCGCACGACATCCGAAGAGGAAATACCTTTACCAAGGATCTCCCAGTCGATGACGACGGTACGCGGGCCATCAGGCCCTTCCTCGATCCCGAGGTTGCGGTTGTCAAAGTCGTAGTGGCAGAGCGTTTTCGGCATCGGCTCAACGCGCTCCAGCAGATCCTCTGGCTCACGGTATAGCTTCTCGATCGCACGCCGCGTCTCTGGCTCAAGCGACCGCAAGAGGTTGACGACGCCCTCCGCCAGCCACGGCCAGCGTTCCGTGATGTAAACGGTCGGCTCAGCCGGGTCCTTCATCCCATCCATGATGTCTACGATGCAGCGGTAGAAGTAGTCCACCGGGCGTTTGAGGCTCATCAGCCAGGGCTTGTCGATGATGTCGTGCTTTTCCCAGAACCGCGCGTGGAACGCCGCCAGGTGGGAGAGGATCGTGCGCACGGTCTCGTCCGGAACCTTCGTGTGCATCCCCAGGGCGGCCATCTGTGGCCGCACGTCGCGCAGGAACGCCCAGTACTGCTCGCGCTCTGGCCGGTGGATGACGTGGACGTAAGGGACGGAGAACGTCTCGGGCACCATATCGAAGAGGCCCATCTCGAACGCCTTCAGCTCACGGTGCTCCGTGTCGCCCGTCAGCATTAAGACGGCGTCCATTTTCGGCAGCACACGCAGGATTACGCTGGCGCGCCCTTCGCCGGCCTCGCTCTGGTACGAGAACGGCAGCTCGTAGAACTCCTTCTCGCCGAAGCGCGGGAACTCGAACGGCTCCTCGACGACCGCGAACTCGCTAACTTCGACGGAATCGTCATCCAGGGTCTTGCGGGCGATGTACGACAGGTAGTCCCTGTCGATGTCAGATACAGCCTGCGGTTCGTTCACGCGTCACTCCCGTTTCCACGACCACCGATATTTGGAATTCTAGCGTATATCGCCTCGGCGCTGCGCTCGAGCGGCCAGTGAAGGCTATTTCTTTTGGCGTGCCTTGCCGCCGCCGATGCGCCGGCTGACGGATAGCACCCCTCGGATCACTTCGAGCTTGTTGAGCATCCGCGAGAGCTGCTCGACGCCGCTCGTCTCCAGCGTCATGAAGATGGTGATGTGGCCATCTTCCCCTTCCTGTGTGTGGACGCCAACCATGTTCACGGCCTCCTCCGTGACCAGCGTCGCCACGTCGCGAAGAAGCCCGACGCGGTCCCAGGCCTCGATGTGCACGGCCACCGGGTACATCTGCCCACGGCGGCCCCACTCGACGTCGATCAGCCTCTCCGTCTCATCCTCGTGCAGCACGTTCGGACAGTCGCGCCGGTGAACGGCCACGCCTTCGCCGCGGGTCACGTAGCCGATGATCTCATCGCCCGGGACCGGACTGCAGCAGCGCGAAAGGCGCGTCAGCAGGTCGCCGGTGCCCAGGACCTGGATGTTGGGAGTGAAGACCGGCTGGGCGGGCGCCTCCACCTCGTGCACTTCCTCCGTCTCCCGGATCAGCGCGGCGATCTTGTTGCCGACGTGCTGAGTGCTGATCTCGCCGTAGCCGACGCGCAGGTAGAAGTCCTCGCTATCCTCGAACTTGAAGATGCTCAGGAGCTCTTTCAGCATCTCCGGCAGGCTCGTGCCCAACCGCGCCATCTCGCGCTCCAGCATCTCTTTTCCGCGCGCGATGTTCTCGGCGCGTTCCTGGCGCTTGAACCACTGCCGCACCTTCTCGCGGCCGTGAGAGGTACGGAGATAGCCCAGGTTCTGGTTCATCCAGTCCCGCGACGGACCCTTGGACGACTTGCTGGTGAGGATTTCGGTCACGTCACCGTTTTTGAGTGGAGAGTTCAGCGAGACCAGCTTGCCGTTGACCTTGGCGCCGACGCAGAGGTGCCCGAGATCCGTGTGGATGCGGTACGCGAAGTCGAGCGGCGTCGAACCCGATGGCATCTCCTTGATCTCGCCCCGTGGCGTGAATACAAACACCTGGTCCTGGAAGATGTCCGTCTTGATCGCCTCGACCCACTCCTCAGGCTGCGAGATCTCCCGCTGCCAGTCCATTAGCTGGCGGATCCAGGCCAGTCGCTCCTCGTAGCGGCGGTCACGCTTCGAGCCTTCCTTGTAGCGCCAGTGGGCCGCGATGCCGTATTCGGCCGAGTGGTGCATGTCGCGCGTCCGAATCTGCACCTCAAGCGGCTGAGTCTTTAGCGCCATCACCGTCGTGTGCAGCGACTGGTACATGCTCTCCTTCGGCATCGCGATATAGTCGTCGAACGTCCCCGGAACCGGCCGCCAGAGAGCGTGCACAACGCCCAGAGCTTTGTAACAGTCGCCCTCCGACGTCACCAGCACCCGGACGGCGAGCAGGTCGTAGATTTCGTCGACGCTACGACCCTCGGACGCGTACTTCTCCATCTTTTCATAGATGCTGTAGATGTGCTTCGCGCGCCCCTGCACCTCGGCCTCGACGCCCTGCTCCGTGAGTTCCTTCTCCAGGATCTTCTCCACTTCCGTCACATACTGCTCGCGCGCAGCGCGCTTGGCGTCGAGCATCTGAGCGACGCGCTTGTACATATCGGGCTGAAGGTGACGAAACGCCAGGTCCTCCAGCTGCCACTTGATCTCCCAGATGCCCAGCCGTGCCGCCAGCGGCGCGTAGATCTCCATCGTCTCCCGGGCTAT
>JADFKG010000162.1 GCA_022565075.1 Chloroflexota bacterium
ACGGCGTCGTCGAGGCCGGCCGGGAACGGGTTCTCGGGGGCGAGCCGATAGTCGACGGCGAAGGCGCGCCCGTCGCAGGCCGCCGCGATCTGGGCGACCAGGCGTGCGTGCGTGTTGACGGAGCCGATGCTGTAACCACCGCCGTGCAGGTAGTAAAGCGTTATGTCACCAGAAACGCCGGGCGGCGTGATCCACTCGCCGGGGACGCCGTTGGCGTCGGCCTTCTCGCGCTTGACGTCGTCGGCGATCGGGAAGGCCGTGGCGAGCTGCTCGAAGTTGGCACGCGTCTCTTCAATCGGAGCGTCTGAGCGCGCCGGCCGCGCTTTGATCATCTGGATGATGTTTTCAAGCTGTGGACTTGCCATCGGAGTTACCTTCTCTCGTATTGCGTTCGCAAGTATCCTTGGCTCGCCCGGCACGAATTGTCAATCGAGCTATGCCGGAAGCGGCGCGTCGTTCAGGAACGAGCGGATGAGGTCCGCGAACAGCTCCGGCGCCAGGCGCGGCAGTGAATGGCCGGTGTCCGCGAAGACGTAGAGCCGGCCGTCCGGGAGCGAGCGCACCATGCGAGACGAGATATCGTCGTCGAGGATCGGGCTGTTTTCGCCGCGGGCGACGAGGGCGGGGCAACGGACGTGCGTGAGCGAACCCCAGAGGAAGTCGATCTCCGGGATCGCCGCTTTGGTCGTGACGTCGGCGAGGCGGCGGTCGTAGCGGTTGGCGTACGTACCGTCGTCGCCCTGGACGAGCGAGTTCTGGATCAGGCGCTCGATGGAGGCGTCGTCCAGTGAGGGCCACTGTTTGCGGTAGAAGGACTGCGCATCGCCGAGCGAGAACGAGCTCGGCGGCCGGTCCGCCTTCGACGTCATGTCTTTCTTCAGGCCGACTGCGCCGACGCGAGCCATCTGCGGCCCCATGTCCACGAGCGCCAGGTGTTTGAGGCGCAGCGAGTTCTCTCTGGCATAGGCCATCGAGACACGCGAGCCGAGGGAGAGGCCGACGAGATCGAACCGCTGGAGGCCGATCTTGTTGACGAAGCGGGCCAGGTCCGACGCCAGCGCCCAGACGAGGTAGCCGCCGGGCGCCGCTTCGCTCTCGCCGTGGCCGCGCAGATCAGGCGCAAAGATGTGGAACTCGTCGAGGAGGCGGTTCGCGCAGTCCTGCCAGTAGTAGGCGTAGTCACGCAGGCCGTGCATGAGGACGAGCGGGCGCGTGCCGGCGCCCTTCCACTCGAAGTAGTGCAGGCGCAGGCCGTTGACCTTGACCTCGCCCTCGGACGGCTGAACGAGCGTCATGCGGCCTCGCCAACGTAGTGCACCCACGGCAAGTGAGACGACACGGAGTTGACCAGACGCCGGTCGGCAGTCCAGAGTTCGCCGCCCAGCAGCTCGGCTACGGCGAGGTACTGGGCATCGTAAGCGCGCGGCTGGCCGAAGCGCACGGCGAGATCAAAGGCGCGCGGCTGTAGCGCTCGCGAATCCTGCCAGATTTCGACCGGGCTGCTGAGACCGGCCGAGAGAATCTCGTGGGCGGCGAGCGGCGACAGTTCACCGCGATGGTTCGACAGACGAATGACCGAGGTGATCTCGGCATAGAAGAGAGGCGGCGCCACCAGCTGCGTTCCCGCGGAGAGCCAGTCCTCCCAGAGCCGCGATGCGGTCGCCTGATGCGGGTCGTCGAGGACGATGCTGAGGAAGAGGCTGGCATCAACGCAGACCGGCCCGCTCACCGCAGCGCTTCGCGACTTTCGCGGATCAGTTCGGTGACGTCAACGGGGCCGTACCTGGCGCTGATCTTCTTACCCAGCGCCACCGTCTCGCTCAGCCATTTCAGCGCTTTGTCTTTGTCGTAGTTCACGGTCTCATCCTCCTTCGTGGGCCGGTAGGCCACGGCTGTTTCGGCCACACTGGGCGATCCGGGCTTCAGCGCCTCAACGTCGGCGGGGTCGATGAAGTGCTGGTTGCCGAGCTTGCGCGACGGGAGCTTGCCGCTCCAGATCCAGCGACGGACCGTTTCCTCGGAGCGGCGGCAGACCCGTGCTACGTCGCGGACGGTGAGCAGGGCGTCCTGTTCAGTCATGGTGTAGAATACTACACCATCAGCGCGCCGTTGGCTAGTCGACCGGCTCCATCTCGTGGCTGTGGGAGTGGTCGTGGCCCTCCTCGTGCTGGGCGCGGTGCTCCGGGTCCTCGTGGTAGAACTGGAACAGCACGCCGCCGGAGTCCTTGGGGTGGATGAACGCCTCGACCCAGCCGTGGGACTCGCTGACGCCGCCCCAGGGTTCGATTCCGAAGTCCTTCATCGCCCTCGCGGCCGCGTGAGCGTCCTCCACCTCGAACGTCACGTGGTGCAGCCCGGGCCCCTTCTCTTCGATGAACTTGTGCAGGTAGCTGTTCTCGTCATACGGCTCCAGCAGTTCAAAGTGGCCGGTGCCGCCGGGCACGCGCAGGCCGACGCCGCGAAAGCCGACCTCGGGGTTCTCGAACCGTCCCTCGACGGTCATTCCCATTAAGTTCGTGAGGAGCGGAAGCGCGTCGTCGAGCTTCTTCACCACCCAGGCGACGTGATCGAGCCGCTTAATCCCCATTGCTTTGCTGTCCATGCACAGAATTCCCTTCCAGGCCCGGGCAGACGCTCACTGGGCGTTACCTACGGGCAGCGCCCATGATACGTCGCGTCGTACTTGTCGTCATCCGGTACGGCGCTTAGGATGCGTGCATGGCAGCGCCGGCTTCGTCCAGCGGCTTCGAGCGGAAAGAGGCAGTCCTCATCATCAACCCCGCCGCGCACAACGTGCCGGCGCTGAAGCTGCGCCGCGAGGCGGAGGAATGGCTGCGAGAAGCAGGCTGGCGGTTCCGCTGGGAGCAGACGACCGAGACGGGCCATGCGACCCGGATCGCGGCGCGCGCCGCAGCCGAGAGAGTACCGCTGGTGCTGGCGCTCGGCGGCGACGGCACGCTGAACGAAGTGGCGAACGGGCTGGCGGGCACGGAAACAGCGCTGGGCACGCTGCCGGCCGGCACGAGCAACATCTGGGCGCGCGAGGCAGGCATCAGCCGCAAGCTCGTGGAGGCGGTGCGGCTGATGGCGACGGGCGAGCGGCGGCTGATCGACCTGGGTAAAGCGGGCGACCGCTACTTCATGCTCTTCGCGGGGGTCGGCGTCGATGCGCAGATTACGCGCAACGTATCGCTGGACATGAAGCGGCGTGTCGGCGCGGCGGCCTACGGCCTCACCGCCGTCCGCGAGGCGCTGCGCTGGCGCTCCCGGCCGGTGACGGTGCGGCTGGACGGCGTGGAGCGGCGCATGGACGTGCTGATGGCGTTCGCGGGGAACACCCGCCTCTATGCCGGCCTCACCAAGATCACGCCCAATGCGGTGGTCGATGACGGCCTCCTCGACGTCTGCATATACGAAGGCTCCGGCAGTATCGACATCGCGATGCACACGGCGCGGACGCTTTTGCAGTCACACAGGAAGGCGAGCAAGGTGCTGTTCCAACGGGTGAAGCGGTTGGAGTTCGACTGGGAGGAGCCGCTGCCGATGCAGCTGGACGGTGATCCGGTGGGCGAGTGCCCGCGCGAGATTGAGGTGGCGCCCGGCGCGCTCTGGGTGGTCGTGCCGGCCGGGCTCAGGACGGGTCTGTTTGCGGGGCCAGAGCGCCAGCCGCGAGAGGCCGAGCTGAGCCCGCCTCCACGGCGAACAGGCTAGCGTCGTCGAGGAACGACCCCGAGAAG
The DNA here is from genome assembly GCA_022565075.1 of Chloroflexota bacterium. GTDB lineage: Bacteria > Chloroflexota > Dehalococcoidia > SM23-28-2 > RBG-16-64-32 > CF-162. Next base: position 3,738 of record JADFKG010000162.1, read on the forward strand.
CGGTCCCAGTCCGTCCCTGTGACGAGCATCTGGTCGACGTCGCCCAGCGCCGCGAGGACGGAATCGCGGCGCGAGGCGTCCATCTCGGACAAGATGTCATCCAGGAGGAGGAGCGGCGGGTCGCCGCGGCGCTGGCGCAGGAACTGGGCCTCCGCCAGCCTGAGCGAGAGCGCGATCGTCCGCTGCTGGGCGCGCGAGGCGAAGCCGGCAGCCGGGAAGTTGTCGAGCGAGAAG
>JADFKG010000163.1 GCA_022565075.1 Chloroflexota bacterium
GACCAACGAGAGCACCACGCTGAAGCAGGCCATCATAACGAACATCGCCCGGCGAGCGACCGTCGCCAGCAGAGCAAGCGGAAATCCTCTGCCTGCTCCAGCAGGCAGAGGATTCGCCGAGACCTGTTCGCGGTCTCCTGGATGCCGTGCGATCTCCGTCATCGCGTCGCACCTTCCCGTCGGCTTCGTCTAGAAGCCTACGGGTTGTTTGCGGTCTGCTCCGAGTCGAAGGTGAACGTGGTCACGTTACTGAGGCCGTTCACCGTGTTAGTAGCGGTGTCGGGCAGAACAACGGCGAAGCACAGCACCTCGCTGCCCGACGCCAGCGTCCTGTCACCTGTGTCGTTACCCGCGGCGACGTTGCCGATGGGCGCAGCGTTGCTGAGCAACCCCGAGTAAACAGCCGTGTCGTCGGTAAAAGTTGTGTTCGTGCCGTTGTCGAGGTGGTAAGGGAAGTCACAGCTGCCGCCCACCTTCAGGGCGATCCGCAGGTTCATCGCGCCCGCCAGAGTGGCGTCCGTGTTGGTGCCGGTAACTGCGTACCGCAACGACAGCGATCCGGCGTTCGTCACGGTCAGAGCGCCCGTGGCCTTGTCGCCCGGCAACGCGTCGGTCACCGCGGTCCAGATCGTGGCCGTTGGCGTTGTCGTCAGGCTTATGCTGCCCGTGGCGAAACTGTTCGTCCCCACGCTGTCAGTGTCCGTGAACAGAGCCAGCGCGCTCAGGCTGAGCATCGCGGTCATCGCCCCCATGATTCCGATCGTGCCTAAGAACTTTCCTACCATGATTCACCTCTTCTGCGCCTAAACGAGCCCCCCGGCACCGTGCACGCGCGTTCTGGTTTGGTTTATTCCTTAAATGTTCAGGACGGCCTCAGCCGCAGCGTGTTGCTTTAGTAAAGACGGCCCCGGTGACGTAACGTTCGCTGTTTTACCGGCTGTTCACCATCAGTAAAACGGCCGGTTAAGAAGCCGGTTTCATAGCTGCGCTACGTCTGAGAAGAACCCCTGTAGCCTCGGCTAAGCCCGGAAAAGTAAAGATTCACGGAGCGTTCCCACAGAACGCGTAACACTCGCTTCCGGAACCCTCGCGTTGAGCCTAAGCGCCCGTCTCGATAGACTGAGAATCCCCTGCCGGTTATGTCTGAACAGCTAGATTTACGCGCCGGCGCATCGCTGATCCTGCAGCAGTTCCGCGCTCGCTGGCGTACTCTCGGTACCGCCCTCTTCTTCGCGCTCGTCTGGAGCAGCGCGCGTGTCGCCCTGCCCATCCTCACCGGCAAGACCATCGACGAAGCCATCGGCGGCCAGGACAAGACGCTCCTCCTCACCTTCGCCCTGGTCATCGTCGGCATCGCCGCCGTCCAGGGTCTCGCCGCCGCCGTCCGCCGCTACTTCGCCATGAGCACCAGCTACCGCGTCGAGGCCAACCTCCGCGCCGAACTCTACGACCAGGTAAACCAACTCTCCCTCGACTACCACGACCGCACCTCCACCGGCCAGCTCATGTCCCGCGCCAGCGCCGACCTGCACGAGATCCAGATGTTCGCCGTCGTCATCCCCCTCAACACCGCGTTCTTCCTCATCGCCGTCGGCGCATTCGCCGTCCTCCTCACCGTCCACGTCCCGCTCGCCCTCGCCGCCATGCTCGCCTATCCCATCATCACCCTGCTCAGCGCCCGCTTCTTCCGCCGCCTCTCGCCCGCTGCCGCTCGTGTTCAGCAAGACCTCGCCGACATCACCCACGTCGTCGAAGAGAACATCGCCGGCGTGCGCACCGTCCGCTCCTTCGGCCGCGAAGACGACGAAGTGCGCAAGCTCCAGGCCGTCGCCGATCGCACCTTCGACGACAGCATGGAGGCGGCACGTCTGCGCACGATCTACACACCCCTCTTCTCATGGCTCCCCGCCATCAGCCAGCTCGTCATCCTCAGCTTCGGCGGCTATCTCGTCCTCGAGGGGCAGCTCACCGCCGGCGAGTTCGTCGCCTTCTTCCAGTACCTGAACATGCTCATCTTCCCCGTCCAGAGCCTCGGCGAACTTGTGCCCTCCGGCCAGCGCGCCATGACCTCCGCCGCGCGCGTCTGGAACGTCCTCCGCCAGCGCCCCACAGTCGCCGGGACGCCCCACGCCGGGCCCATGCCCGAAGGCGACGGCGACCTCGTCTTCGAGGACGTCCAGTTCGCCTACGTCGAGGGCTACCCCGTCCTCCGCGACTTCAACCTGCGCATTCCGGCCGGCGCGTCCGTCGCCCTCGTCGGTCCAACCGGCTGCGGCAAGACCACCGTCGCCAAGCTGCTGCCCCGCTTCTACGAAGTGCAATCGGGCCAGATCCTCATCGACGGCGTCAACATCCGCGACATCCGCGTCGACGACCTGCGCCGCAACGTCGGCCTCGTCTTCCAGGACACGTTCCTCTTCTCCGACACGATCCGCAACAACATCGCCTACGGCCGCGTGGACGCCACTCAGGAGGAGATCGAGAACGCCGCTGAACTCGCCCAGGCCTCCGAGTTCATCGACCAGCTCCCGGACGGCTACAACACCGTCGTCGGCGAGCAAGGCTTCTCGCTCTCCGGCGGTCAGCGCCAGCGGCTCGCCATCGCCCGCGCCATTCTCATCCGCCCGCGCGTGCTCATCCTCGACGACGCCACCTCCAGCGTCGACGCCAGCATGGAACAAGATATCCGCGCCGCCCTGCGCCGCGTGATGGAGGGCCGCACGACGATCATCATCTCCCACCGCCTCAGCACGATCGCCCTCGCCGACAAGGTCGTCCTCATCGAGGGCGGCCGCGTCATCGAGGTCGGCACGCACAGCGACCTGCTGCGTACCTCCCCTCGGTACGCTGAAGTGCTCGGTCAGCTGGTGCCAGCGTCATGATGCGCGGAATAGGACGCGCCGGCGCCCTGGCGGAAGACAAGACCCTGCGCCCCAGCTCGAAGAGCCTGCGCGGCGCCGCTTCCATGCTCGCACCGCACTGGCCGCTCCTCTTCCTGGCCAGCATCTCCATCTTCCTCTTCGCCGCCGTCAACCTCGCCCGGCCCCTCGTCGTCCAGCAGGCGATCGACGCCGGCATCATCGGCGGCGACCGCGGCGCCCTCGTCACCACGGCGATCATCTTCTTCGGCCTCTCCATCGGCGTCTACGTCTTCCAGGCGCTCAGCGTCTACACCACCGCGCTCGCCGGCCAGTACTTCCTCCGCGACCTCCGCGTCCGCGTCTTCTCCCACATGCAGAAGCTCTCCCTCCGCTTCTTCGACGGCCAAAGCTCCGGCCGCATGATCTCCCGCATGACCAACGACATGGTCGTCGTCGGCGACCTCATCAACAACGGCTTCCTCATGGTCGTGCAGTCCGTCCTGCTCCTCGTCGGCACCGTCATCATCCTCTTCATGCTCAGCACCCGGCTCTCGCTCGTCACCCTCTCCGTCGTGCCGCCCCTCCTCGTCGCCACCTGGCTCTTCCGTCTTTTCTCGGCGCGCGCCTATGACCGCGTCCGCGACCGCATCGCCGAGGTCATGGTCCACATGCAGGAGACGTTCAGCGGCATGCCCGTCGTCCAGGCCTTCGCCCGCGAGCGCTACAACGCCCAGCGTTTCGGCCAGATCAACGAGGGCAACTACGACGCCAACGTCGACACCGTCAAGATCTCCGCCATCTACATCCCCTTCGTCGAACTGCTCGGCGGCCTCGGCGTCGCGCTCATCCTCTACTACGGAGGCAGCGGCGTCATCGACGACGAGGTCACCCTCGGCACGGTCGCGGCGTTCATCTTCTACCTCGACTTCATCTTCCAGCCCATCCAGCGCCTCTCCCAGATCTACGACACCGTCCAGGCCGCCACCGCTGCGCTGAACAAGATCTTCGCTCTCCTCGACGAGCCGCCCGACCAGCAGGAGTCGCCGGACGCCAAAGCGTTGATACAGCCCGTCCGCGGCGAGGTCACCTTCGACGACGTCACCTTC
>JADFKG010000164.1 GCA_022565075.1 Chloroflexota bacterium
CCACACCCCGCGCTCGTTACCTGTGCCGGACGCGGCCTCTACGCCATCGACCCCCCTATCGTCGGGCAGGACATTTCGTGCAATATCTGGATCGTCAGTGGCGCGGCAGAGCTGATCCAGTGCACGAGCCAGGAGCCGCTGGACACCACGTACTACGAGATCATGGAGTGACGCATGAAGGTTCACGAATACCAGGCCAAGGAGATCCTCGCCCGCTACGGCGTGCCCGTCCCGAAGGGGAAGGTCGCCCGTACCGCCGATGAGGCCGCCGCCATCGCCGAGGAGCTGGGCGTGCCGGTCGTCGTCAAGGCGCAGATCCACGCCGGCGGACGCGGCAAGGGTGGCGGCATCAAGCTGGCGTCCGACGCCGGCGAAGCACGCGCCGCCGCCGGCGAGATCCTCGGCATGCAGCTCGTCACCCACCAGACCGGCCCCGAAGGCCAGCTCGTCAAGCGCGTCCTCGTCGAGGAGCGGATCGAGATCGACCGCGAGCTCTACCTGGGCATCGTCATCGACAACTCCCTTGGCCTGCCGCTCGTCATGGCTTCCGCCGAGGGCGGCGTCGAGATCGAGGAAGTCGCGGCGAAGGACCCGGACGCGATCAAGAAGTCGCCCGTCGACCCGACGATCGGCTTCCAGCCGTTCCAGGGCCGCGGACTGGCGATGGCGATCGGCCTCGGCGGCGAACTGATGCGGCCCGCAACCAACCTCATCGCCGGGCTCTACCGCGCCTTCGCCGAAAACGACTGCTCGCTCGCCGAGATCAACCCGCTCGTCGTGACCAAGGACGGCCGTCTGCTGGCAGCCGACGCCAAGCTCAGCTTCGACGACAACGCGCTCTACCGCCACAAGGAGATCGCCGAACTGCGCGACATCGACGAAGAGGACCCGCTGGAGATCGCCGCGCAGGAGTCCGGCATCGGCACCTACATCAAGCTCACCGGCAACATCGGCTGCGTCGTCAACGGCGCCGGCCTCGCCATGGCCACGATGGACGCCATCAAGCTCGCCGGCGGCGACCCCGCGAACTTCCTCGACATCGGCACCGTCAACGACCCGCAGCGCGTCATCGCCTCCTTCCGCATCCTCAAAGACGACCCGGACGTGAAGGCGATCCTGATCAACATCTTCGGCGGCATGGCCCGCGTCGACGTCATCGCCCAGGGCATCATCGACGCCCACAGCCAGATGGACGTCGGCGTGCCCGTCGTCGCCCGCCTCGTCGGCACCAACGTCGAAGAGGGCGAGCGCCTCCTCGCCGAATCCAGCCTCAGCCTCATTCGCGCCGACGACCTGGGCGAAGCAGCCCGCGCCGCCGTGGAGGCCGCCGGCTAGCGCTCGGGAACCATCCGGGCGCCCGCCGCGTCTAGATACCGAGGCTATGAACATAAGAAGGCTCGCCACCGTAACTCTGACGCTGCTCGTGTCCGTCGCCGCCCTGTATTCATCCGTCGCCCCGGTGGCCGCCTGCAGCTGCGCGCCGGTCAACGAGGTCGAGGAGGTCCGCCTCGTCATGGAGCACTACGGGCTCGTCGTCGAAGGCGCGATCGCACCCAGGCAGGAAGACGCGACGACGGATTACATCCGCCTCTACCCGGAGATCCTCTACGTCGGCGACGTCTCGGGCGAGATCGTGCTCACTCAGACGTGGGCGCAGGCGATCTCAGTGCGCGGTTCGGGGGCCTACTCATACCTCGGCGCGGACTGCTCCTACTCACTCATCGGCGACCCGGGCGACCGATACGTTCTCTTTCTCGTCGCCGCCGAGAACGGCAGGTACGCACCTACCGGCTGCGCATCGTTCGCGCTCGGCGAGATCGCGGCGCAGCCATTCGGGTCGGGTGACTGGCTTCAGCAACGTTACGACGCGATCAAGTTCATCTCAGGCGGCGGCACCATCGTCGAAGAAGCGCCGCCAGAAGACGTGCCCGTCTCGCCTGACGATAGCGGTGGCACCGTCGTCGAAGAAGCGCCGCCAGAAGACGTGCCCGTGTCGCCTGAGGACAGCGCCGGAGATGGCCCCGCCTCTCAGCCCGGCGACACACCCTCCCACGACGAGCCTACGGACCACACCGAGTCCACCCCCTGGGCCGTGGTCCTGCCGCTCGCCTTCGCCATCCCGCTCGCCGTCCTCTTCGTCCCCGCGTTCCTCCGCCGTCGCGCCGGCCACTAGCGACGAGCCGCGTCGCGGTATCATGATGCGCGTGAAACGCCGACTGCTCCCGCTCCCCATCGTCCTCGGTCTGCTGTTCGCGCCGCTGCTGTCGGCAAGCGACACGGCCTACGCCTGCTCGTGTGCCGCGCTGCCGACGGTAGAAGAGCGCGTACGAAGCGCTGACGTTGTCGCCATCGGGACGGTGGTATCGGTGTACGAGGAGCGGATAACGGTGGATTCCAAGTCCGGCCAGGGAGAGATCATCAACACCAACGGCGTCTTCGCGATCGGCGCGTACTACAAGGGCACGGGCCCGGCCGAAATGGCCGTCAACGACCCGATTAGCAACGGCGGATGCGGCTTAGTGTCGAGCAACAGCGTCGGTCGCGAAGCCGTCTTGTTCCTCGATCTAAGCGGCGGCGATTACAGGACGCATCTCTGCGCCGGTTCGCACTTCATCTCCCCGGATGAGGTCTCGCGCGCGGAGACAATCGCCGAGATCGAGGCCGTGACCGGCCCCGGCCAACCTCCGGAGGTTTCGCCGCCCCAGGATGACCCTGCTGAGCACACCGAGTCCACCCCCTGGGCCGTCGTCCTGCCGCTCGCCTTCGCCATCCCGCTCGCCGTCCTCTTCGTCCCCGCCTTCCTCCGCCGTCGCGCCGGCCACTAGCGCCCGACCCCCGGCCCGCTCGCTCCGACCCGCTCACCCTGAGGCTCTCGAAGGGCGAGTGGAGCGACCACGCTGCGCAACCGCCCGCCTCGTCTCGGCGCATCCGTTTATCCGTTCTTAATCCGTTGACAGTCGCCCGTCGGTGGGTCGAGGGCGCTCCCGGGCCCCGTGCTTTCCCTCCCTCCAACGCGGCCGTATCATACGCCTCGTGACGCTACCTACCGCGCAGCACGCCGTCGTCGACCTCCAGCACGCCCACCGCGAACTCCTCCGCGTCGTCGACGCCCTCTCGCCCGAAGAGTGGGACCGCGGCGTCCCCTACGGCGACTGGACGATCAAAGACCTGATCGCCCACCTCGTCGGCGATCTCTCGCCGTCCGGCGCCGGACTGATCTACGCCGGCGTCCTCAACGAGCAGTTCATCGCCGATACGTCTCGCGTCTTCGACGTCCGCGGCCGCAACCGGGCGGTCGTCGACGAGCGCCGTCGTTGGACTCACGAGGACCTGCGTCAGGTGCTCTTCGAGGCGCACGACGCCCGCATCGCGATGACCCTCCGCCTGGACGAGCGGCACGAGGAGACACTGACCTACGCCGTGCCGATGGGCCCCGAGTACGACCTCACCGTCGAAGACTGGCTCTGGTTCGGCTACCACGACCGCCAGCACGCAGATGACATCCGCCGCTCTTTGGCGATCGATTGGACGCCGCGCAGCCAGGAGTTCCTGCCGGAGATCGAGGAGAAGCTGCGCTGGTTCGTCCGCTCACAGGAGGGGTTCCTGCGAGCCGTCTACTCCGTCGCAGACGACGCCTGGGACGACCCGGCTCACGGCGAGGCCGAAGGCTGGTCGTACAAGGGCGTCCTCGCGCACATGGCCTCGAACGAAGAGCGCCTGCAGATCCGCTTCCGCTCGGCGGCGGGCAAGGCCACGCAGGCGGAGATCGGCGCCGTCAACGACATCGACGCCTGGAATCGAGAGAAGGTGAGCGGCCTGACCGACGCCACGCCCCCGCAGCTCATCGACGAGTTCCTCAAGGGGCGCAACGACACACTCGAAGTGCTCGCCGCCTATGAACGCTCCGACCTCGACAGCAGCGTGACCATCGCCGGCGGCGAAAGCGTCTCGCTGCT
>JADFKG010000165.1 GCA_022565075.1 Chloroflexota bacterium
AGTTTCGCTCGAGCGACCGCTCGAACATCTTGCCGGGCGTGCTCTCGGCGCGGATCTGGCTCAAGCAGCGGTACGCCCAGTGCGAGGACCTGCTGGCGCGCTACGCTGAGCCGCTGGCGGCCTGGGCGCACCTGCTCCGGACGCCGAACGGTGGATCGCCTGAGCGCACGGCGGAAGACCGGCGGCTGCTGCAGCACGCCTGGAAGCTGCTGCTGCAGAACGGCCCGCACGACTCCGTGACGGGATGCTCTGTGGACGCGGTGTACGACGATGTTAGCCTGCGCTTCCAGAAGTGCGAACAGATCGGCGAGGCGGTCTACTTCGAGGCTCTTCGGGAGATCGCCGAGGCTGCGGCGCCGTCCGGCGAGGCGTGTGCGGTCGCCTGGAACCCGCTCAACGTCTCTCGCACCGACTTCTGCACCGTCCGCGTGCCGGTGCGCGAGGGCGAGGAGCCGACGCACGCGGTCGACGAGTCCGGCGTTGCGGCGCCGCTGCAGCCGGTCGAGCGCGGCCTGAATTCGCCCGTCGACCGGCGCGAGCGCGTCGTCTTCGGCTTCGTGGCGAACGAAGTGCCGGCGCTCGGGTACAAGGTCTTCCGGCTCGAACGCCGCGAAACGGCTGCCGCGATGCCGCCTGTGGGCGCGACGGCTATCGAGAACGAGTTCTTCCGCGTGACGGGCGAGGCCGACGGCACGCTGACGGTCGAGGACAAGCGCCACGGTCGCGTCCTGCGCGGTCTGAACCGCTTCCTCGACGTCGGCGATCGCGGCGACGAGTATACGTACGACCCGCCGCCTGACGATCGCGTCGTTGATCGCCCGAGCGGCGCCGTGGACGTCGCAGTGACGGAGGCGGGTCCCGCGCGCTGGACGCTCGAGGTGCGTCAGGCGTACAGCCTGCCGGCGCGCTGGACGCTCGAGGTGCGTCAGGCGTACAGCCTGCCGGCGCGCCTGACGCCCGATCGCCGTGGTCGCAGTGAGGACTGCGTGGAGTGCGAGATCACGAGCCGCGTCCGCCTCTATCCCGGCGTCGCCCGCGTGGATGTTGAGACGGAAGTCGACAACCGCGCGGAGGACCACAGGCTGCGCGTGCTCTTCCCGGCCGGGGTCGCCACCGACCACTCTGACGCCGAGCAGCACTTCGGCGTAGTCAGGCGGCCTGTTGATTGCCCGCCCGAGGCGGCGAACGCGCCGGAGTCGCCGGTCGCCTACTATCCGCAGAAGACGTTCACGGACCTGAGCGACGGCGAACACGGCCTGATGATCGCGAACCGCGGCCTGGCCGAGTACGAGGTGATGTCCGACGGATCCGCAGGAACCGAAGACGACGGGACCGCGACGCTGGCGGTAACGCTGCTGCGCTGCGTTGGCTGGCTCTCGCGCGACGACCTGTCGATGCGGCGCGGCCACGCCGGGCCCGGTTTCGAGACGCCGGGAGCGCAGATGCCCGGTCGCTGGACGTTCGAGTATTCGCTGATCCCGCACGCGGGCGGCTGGCGCGAGGCGTTCTCGGAGGCGCATGCTTTCGCGCGGCCGTTGCGCTCGCTGCGCACGAGCCGCGGCAGCGGCCGCTTGCCGCGTGAGAAGAGTTTGCTGACGGTCGATGTCCCGGAGCTGGTCGTCTCCACGGTGAAGCTGGCCGAGGACGATGACAGCGTCGTCGCGCGAGCGTACAACATCGCCGGCGAGGCGCACGGGAGGGTCAGCGCAGTCGACCTGAACGAGGAGAACGCGGCGAACGTGGACGCCTCGCGCCTCGTGTTGCGGCCCAACGAGATCGTGACGCTGAAGTTCCCTCACCCCTAGCCCCTCTCCCTCGGGGAGAGGGGGACAAAGCCGTCGTGGCATAATCCGGTACGATGCCTGAGCTACCTTCGTACGACCAGCTGCCCGTGAAGAAGGGCGCGCCGCCGCGTTCGGCCTGGGGCCTCTGGGGCGACGATGACGAACTGGGGTGCCTCAACCTGCTGACGCCGGAGCGGGTGGCTGCCGCGGCGGGACTCGTTCGCAAGGGTGCCGTGTTTCCGCTGAACCTGCGGATCGACCGGCCGGACCCGCCGCTGTATGGGCGCGGTCGAGTGCTACACACGATCACGGGTGAGGGCAGCGACGGCCGCGACGATTACCTCGATAACTTCTGGCCACAGGCGTCGAGCCAGTGGGACAGCCTGCGGCACGTCCGTCATCCGCAGTACGGCTGGTACAACGGCGTGCGCGACGATGAGATCGTCGCCGGCGACGCGGGGAAGCTTGGCATCGACACGATGGCCCGCAAAGGAATCGCCGGCCGGGGCGTGCTGCTGGACGTGGCGCGGCACTTCGCGGCGCAGGGGCGGCGGCTCGACTACTTTGCGCCGGAGCTGATCACGACGGACGACCTGGAGGCGTGCGCGCAGGCGCAGGGCGTCGAGGTGCGGACGGGCGACGTGCTGCTCGTGCGCACGGGATGGCTGGACTGGTACTTCAGCGAGGCAACGCCCGAGGTGCGAGAGGTGATCTCGGACCGGGAGCGGTTGAAGGCGCCGGGTCTGGGGCCTGCTGAGGAGATGGCGGCCTGGCTCTGGGACCGCCACGTGGCGGCGGTCGCGGCGGACAATCCAGCGCTGGAGGTCTGGCCGTGGGGGCCGGAGACGGGGGACTTCATGCACTGGCGGCTGATCCCGCTGCTGGGGATGCCGATCGGAGAGCTGTGGGAGCTGGACGCTCTGGCGGCGGACTGTGCGGAGGACGGAGTGTACGAGTTTCTGTTCACGTCCGCGCCGCTGAACGTGCCGGGCGGCGTCGGTTCCCCTGCGAATGCGATGGCGATAAAGTGACCGATGCGACAGGGGGGCATGAGATGAGCATCGAGAAGGCGAAAGAGCGAGCGAAGGCAGCGGTGGCCGAGGCCAAAGAGACGCTGGTCGAGGTCAGCCTCGACATTCACTCGCACCCGGAGCTGGCGCTCAAGGAGACGCGCGCGGCGAACCTGCTGAGCGACACGCTCGAAGCACAGGGCTTCGCGGTGGAGCGCGGCGTCTACGGCATTGAGACGGCGTTTCGCGGGGTCTGGGGCGAAGGGCCGGTAACTATCGCCTACTTGCTCGAGTACGATGCGCTGCCGGGCATCGGGCACGCCTGTGGGCACAACCTGATCGCCACGGCCGGGCTGGGCGGCGCGATCGGCCTCAAGGGCGCGGTATCGCCCGCGGACGTGCGCCTGGTCGTGCTGGGGACGCCCGCCGAAGAGGACATCGGCGGCAAGCAGATGCTGCTGGACAAGGGGGCGTTCGACGGTGTCGATGCGGCGTTGATGGTGCATCCCGCGCCGGTCGAGATCGCGGACCCGTACATGTTCGGCGTCTACATGTGCGAAGTTACGTACCACGGCCGCGAGGCCCACGCGTCGATAGCGCCGGAGACCGCCCTCAACGCGCTCGACGGTCTGGTGACCGCGTACCAGGCGGTCGCGCAGCTACGGCAGCACATCCGGCGGGACGCGCGCATGGCGGGCGTCATCCTGGAGGGCGGCGAGGCGAGCAACGTGATCCCGGCCGAGGCGAAGGGCAAGTTCGAGGTGCGGGCGCTGCAGCCGCAGTATCTCGAGGACCTGAAGGGCCGCATCGAAGGCTGCTTCCGCGCCGGCGCCGAGGCCAGCGGCACGACGGTCGACATCGAGTGGACGTCCGTCGTCTACGAGCCGATGAACAACAACCCGACGCTCGTCTCGCTCTACAAGGCGAACGCGGAGGCGCTGGGCCGTCGCTTCCTGGAGGGCGCGGCAACGTCCACCGGCAGTACGGACATGGGCAACGTCAGCTGGAAGGTGCCGTCCATCCATCCGACGTTCCAGATCGGGGCGTTCGCGCTGAACCACACGGCCGGCTTCACAGAAGTCTGCGCCACGGATGCCGCGCACGAGAACATGATCCAGGTCGGCCAGGCGCTGGCGATGACCGGCGTCGACATCGCCCT
>JADFKG010000166.1 GCA_022565075.1 Chloroflexota bacterium
GTCGTCGAGGAACGACCCCGAGAAGCGGTCCCAGTCCGTCCCCGTGACGAGCATCTGGTCGACGTCGCCCAGCGCTGCGAGGACGGAATCGCGGCGCGAGGCGTCCATCTCGGACAAGATGTCATCCAGGAGGAGGAGCGGCGGGTCGCCGCGGCGCTGGCGCAGGAACTGAGCCTCCGCCAGCCTGAGCGAGAGCGCGATCGTCCGCTGCTGGGCGCGCGAGGCGAAGCCGGCAGCCGGGAAGTTGTCGAGCGAGAAGAAGACTTCGTCGCGGTGCGGCCCCTGTAGCGTCATCCCGGCCGGGACGTCGCGGCTAAGCGAGGCCGAAAGAGCGCTGCGGTAGGCCTCGGCGATCGCTTCCTCCTCCGCCTCGGCGGGATCGATCGCCAGAGGCTCGAGGCCGGGGCGGTAGTGGGTGGCGAGGTGTTCACCCGGAGCCAGCTTTGCGTGCGTCTCCTGGGCAAGCCGCGAGATGCTGTCGAGCGCCCTGGCGCGACGGCTAAAGATGACGGCGCCGTCGCGGGCGATCTCCTCGTCCCAGTAAGGCAGCTCGTCGCGGTCAGCCGCGCCTTCGCGGATGCGCCTCAGGAGGTGGTTGCGCTGGGTGAGGAGGCGATCGAAACGCGAGCGCGCCTTCGAGTAGGCCGGGTCGACCTGCGCGAGCGTCATGTCGAGGAAGCGGCGGCGGGTGGACGGCGAGCCGGCGATCAGGTTCAGGTCGTCGGCGGTGAAGAGCACGGCGGTGAGGCGGCCGACGGCGGCGGAGACGCGCTTCGAGACACCGTTGACCTTGACGGTCTTGGTCGCGATCGGACCGTTCGCACCGGGGCGGCTCGTCAGCGTGACCTCGACCTTGAGAGGCCCTTCGGCGGTCTCGGCCTGGCCAACGACGCGGGCGGCCGGCAGCACGTCATCGAGGGCGGCGCGGCGAATTACCTGGGCGTCCTGATCGGCCCGAGCGGCGCGAATGGTGGCGAGCATGTATATCGCCTCGAGGATGTTGCTCTTGCCCTGTGCGTTCTCCCCGACGAAGACGCCGACCCGTCCCGGCAGGTCGATCTCCAGGCGCTCGATGTTTCTGTAATCCGTGAGCAGGAGGTGCGTCAATCGCATACGCGAAGTATACGATTGGCGGCGCTGCGCCGGGACTTGCGAGTGGCGTCAGACGCGGCCGGCGTGCAGGGGCGAGCGCAGCATGGCTTCGGGGTGCTGGCGGGACTTCTTGCCGGGGATCACAAGGCAGAACCGGCTGCCACCCTCGGGCCGTGACTCCACCCAGATGCGCCCATGGTGCAGCTCGACGATGGACTTGGCGATCGCCAGGCCGAGGCCGAGACCGTTGCGGTCGCCGCGGTGGAAGGGCTCGAATATGTCTTCGGCGTCCTCGGGCGGAACGCCGGGCCCGCAGTCGGCGACGGAGATCATCGTTTCGCTGTTAGAGATCGGTCTTGCTTCGACCGTGATATGGCCAGCGGGAGGGCTGTAGCGCTGGGCGTTCGATAGCAGATTGATCAGCACCTGCTCGAAGCGCAGCCGGTCCACGAGCACCGTGGCCCCGGGGTCGGAGAGCTGCGTCTCGATCGTCTGGTGCTTGGCGGCAAGAAGCGGCTGTACGACCGCCACGGCGCCGGCGATGAGATCGCTTAGCGACGCTTCGTCCAGTTCCAGCCGCGGCTGGAACTCGTCGTCGCGTGACACTTCGACGAGGTCGGAGACGAGGCTCGAGAGGCGCGAGGCGCCCTTGACGATGCTGCGCACCAGCTTGCCACGCGACGTGTTGGGGTCGCGAATCTCTTCTTCCTCGAGAAGCATCTCGGCACCCAGGCGGATGCTGGTGAGCGGCGTGCGCAGCTCGTGCGAGACCGTCGTCAGGAAGTCGCTCTTCATGCGGCTCAGCTCGCGGAAGTGCTCCGCGTGCAGCCGCTGGCCTTCGTAGAGGCGGCAGTTGTCCAGTGAGAGGCCCATGACCATGCCCAGGGCGGCCAGCAGACGGTTGTCCTTCACCTTATCGTTGCCGCGCCCGGCGACGATGGCGAGAACGCCGTCGAAGTTCTGGTGGCTGACCAACGGAACGTAGATCACGCGGTCGCCCCTGAAGGCGCTAAACCACTGATCGACGACAGCGGGGCGGCGCAACGTGAGCGACTCCTGCAGAGGCCAGAGGGTCTCGCTGGAGATGCTCTGGGGCTCGGCGGACTCCAGCCAGCCGTCAGGCAGGCCGAACGAGGCGACCGGCCGCAGGGTATCGTTGTCCTCGTCCAACCAGGCGATGACAGCGCCACGCAGGCCCAGCCATTCACCCAGGAGCTGGACGCCCGTCTCGCAGGCCTCGTTGAAGTCGTGGATCTTCGCCAACTGGTAGCCGAGGCCCTGAGGATAGACGTAGCGGCGGTGCATGCGCGTCTCCCAGCGGGTGACCATCTCGATCGCCACGAAGGCGCAGATGGCGGCGGGGATGATGACGATGGCGAGGTCGAACGGCGAAAGGTCAAGCGCCGCATAGTAGAACGTGAGCAGCGCGAAGACTGCCCAGACGATGCCCGCCTGGGCCCAGCGTCTGGCGACGCCGATTTGGCGGATTGGGTCCTGCGTGAACTCTTGCATGTGGTGTATCTGCAGTAAGAGATGGGCTACCCACAGGCAGAGTTACACACGGGGGGGATTGTTCCGGGCAAGAAAGAGCGCTCTTGAGTCGAATAGTCGCGGGGGTGCGGCGATGAGACTCGAAGAGCGCTAACGCACTTCAGCGATTGCGGCTCCGCTGGAGTACACACACATTATCTAGAAAAATTAGCGTAGTTGTCAAGGAAAATCGATACCGCGAAATCGTTATTCCGGCGTGTGGAATTGTGGATATCTTCCTGCAAAATGGGGAAGGCCTGACTGAAATCGCGGAGCGGAGCTTTAGCAACTGATCAGTTGCTAAAGCCAGCGTTGTCTTAGGCGGCGACGAACTTGTAGCCGACGCCCCGCTCGCTGACGATCTCGCCGATCGTCTCCGGGTCGCCTTCCAGTTTCTGGCGCAGGCGCCGCACGTACACCTTCAGGTAGTCCACCTCATCGGTGTATTCGCGGCCCCATACCTTCGCCAGCAGCGTCTGGTGCGGCATAACGCGGCCGACGTTGCGGCTGAGGTGGTACAGCAGTGAGTACTCGGTCGGCGTCAGGCGCACGACCTTGCCTTCGACGGTCACGGTACGGCTGGCGTAATCGATGCGCAGGCCACCGGATTCGAACATCTCGCCGACGGCCGGCAGCTGGCTCTGGTAGCGGCGGACGACGGCGCGAACGCGTGCCAGCAGCTCGAGGTGGCCGAACGGCTTCGTGATGTAGTCGTCGGCGCCCATCTCCAGGCCGCGGACTTTGTCCACTTCGGTGTCACGGGCGCTGAGCATGACCACAGGCACGTCGGAGAATTCGCGGATCTCCTTGCAGACCGTGAAGCCGTCCATGTCTGGCAGGACGATGTCGAGGAGGACGAGGTCTGGCTTGTCCTTCTCGACGTGGGCGAGTGCGTCCTCGCCGGTGGAGGAGGAGATTACATGCGCGTCGGGCCAGCGCAGGTTGAAGCAGAGGGTTACTACTTCAACAACATCTGGATCGTCGTCAACGATGAGAATCTTCATATGGCTTCCCAGCTATGCGTATCGAGTGTTCCAAAAGGTAAGATGGCTCAGTGTCGTGTGCGTTACAGGCGGTTCACGCAAGGTCAAGGGCCGAACAACTGCCAGTTAGCGTTTGACGGCGGAAGAAAACCTGCTTCGCCCGGCCGTAATTCTGGCCGCGGGCGTCGGCGCGCAGTGGCTGGGGCGTGGCGTCTGCGCCTTCCGTCGATCCTCCTGCTCGTCGCCGGCTCTCGCCAGAGGTCATTGGAGAATCAACTCCTCAGCGACGGCTGAGGGG
>JADFKG010000167.1 GCA_022565075.1 Chloroflexota bacterium
AGACGTCGTCGACAAGAAGCGCGAGAAGCGCTCAGACCGCAGCTTCGAGGCCGCAGACGAGAACGTGCTTGGGGAGCTGTCGATCGCCGAGAAAGAGATCACCCTGGAGATGTGCCAGAAGTTCTCCGGGCCGCACAAGAACTACCACAACGACCGCGAACAGGCGCGCCTGCTCGGCTTTCCCGACATCGTCGTCCAGGGCACGATGTCGGTCTGCTTCATCTCGGAGATGATGACGGGGCGCTTCGGCGAGGGCTGGTTCAGCGGCGGCAAGATGAACGTCGCGCTGGTCAACGTCCTCTGGCAGGGCGAGTCCGTGACGGCGCGCGGCAACGTTACGGAAGAGGTGGCGGAGGGGGCGCGAAAGCGGCTCGGCCTGCGCGTCTGGTGCGAAAAAGCCGACGCCACGAAGTTCGTCGTCGGCTCGGCCAGCGCGACGGAATAGCGGCGCCTTACTCGGCGCGCGGCACCCGCTCGACGATCATGTCCAGGGCCTCGCCGCGGCGGACCCAGCGCGTCATCTCCTCGTACAGCAAGGAACTAACCTTGGCCAGTGCCATCTGGCGGTCCGGGTCGTCTTGCCCGGCGCGCGCCTCGGCCACCTCTTTTAGAGCGCCTTCGCAGGCGGCGGCCATCCGCCAGGCGAAAAACCAGCGGCCGCTCAGGTCGGCCCAGGTGCTCGTCTGCGTCGCGTCGATCTGCTGTGTCGGTGCCATATCGATTGCCCCAACTTTCCCTTAGATTTGTCAATAGAGAGGATGGTCGTGGCCGCGGAACCGTTACATTGCGCGGCACGTATCCTGGTTGTGATGATTCGAACGCACGCTTTGTTATACTTGTCGTAAAGCTGATCTACGAGAGGTGACTGACTAGTGGCAAAACAGCGCAGAAAAAGGCGACGGGGCGCCCCAGCGGAACTGCCGGGCTCGCGCAAGTCCAAGTACCCGTTCCCCCTGAGCCTGCTCTTCAACGCCAAGATTTTCTACGTCTTTTTCATCGTCGTTATGATCGCCTCCATGGGGGCCATCGGCTTCGGCAACTTCGGCGGCTCGAACTCCCGCCGCACCACCGCGCCCATCGTCATCGACTCGACGCCCGCACCGACCTCCGACGCCCAACAGTGGCCGGCGGGCCCACCGCCTGTTATCGACGCCACCGCGGCTCACGTCGCGACCATCGAGACGAGCGAGGGCGACATCGTCATCGCTCTTTCAACTGAGGCTCCGCTCGCCGTCAACAGCTTCGCCTTCCTCGCCGCCAAGAACTTCTACGACGGCGTCGCCTTCTTCTACGTCGACCAGGACTACTTCACGCAGACCGGCGACCCCACCTGCACCGGCGACGGCGACCGCATCTGCTCTGGCCTCGGCGGCCCCGGCTACACGCTGTCCATCGAAGGCTCCGGCAAGCACGAGCCGTTTTCCGTCGTCCTCATCGCCAACAGCGATGGCGGCCTCGACGTTCACGGCAGCCAGTTCCGCATCCTCTACACCGCCGACGAGCGGCTCGACGGCAAGGAGACCGTCTTCGGCGTCGTCATCGAGGGGCAGGACATCCTGACGAACCTGGCCAACCTCAGCGTCTGCTCCGTAAGCACCGCCGACGACTGCCAGGAAGACCTCTCGACTGCGCTGATCATCGAAGACGTCACCATCGAGCCTGATCGCACCGTACTGCTGGCCGAGGGCTAAGACGCTTCGGCGACGAGGCGATCGCTTGGTAGCGGCCCGTTTGTGGCGCCCCGTGAGCGGTGCTATCCTGTAACCGAGGAGTGACTCATGTTTGGAAGTCTCGGCGCACCTGAACTACTGATCATCCTCGCGATCGTCGTCGTTCTCTTTGGCGCGACCCGCATCGGCGACATCGGCAAGGGAATCGGCCGCGGCATCCGCGAGTTCCGCAGCGAACTCAAGGACGACGGAGAGGGCGACGAAGGCGAGGGCAAGGAAGGCGAAGAGAAGAAGCCCGAAGGCGAGACCGTCGCCGCCTCAACCGTCGCTCCGGCGGAGAGTTCCGACGAGGACACCAAGCCGACGTCCGAATCCCACTAGCCCCGAGCGACCAGCGCAACACGCCGGCGAATCCCGCCGGCGTTTCTCATTTCTTCTTGGCCGATGCCTCCGCGCCGCGCTCGATAAAGAACATGAGAAACAGGAAGACGAGCGTCAGGCCCCCCGAGACCAACGCCGGCCACCAGATCAACCCGATCAAGAAGAAGATCGCCAGCGCCCCCGTGATGCCCATCCCCGAGACGACGACTATGCGTGCGAATACGACGCCCAGCGGCACCTGGCGCACCAGTATCAGCGCGCCCTCTTCCTCCAGGTCGTCGTCGTAAGCGCCCGGGTCCACCGGTTCGCCTTCGCTGTCGTCCATCGCTTGCATCGTAGCCCGCCCGTGCGGATGGCGCAAAACGCGTCCTTAACACACCCGTCCTTCACTCGCGCGCGGCGAGAACCCGGCGAGGCGCCTGGACGACAATCAGTGGCGAAGGAGGAGCGCTATGCTCAAGCTAACAATCGCCGTTGTCGCCGCCCTCGTCATCGGCTTTACCGTGAGAGACCTCTCGACCTCGTCGGGCCCGGGTCCCGAGGCGGCCTGGGAAGCACGCATCGCCGAAGTGGACGCCTACCTCTCGGCCAACGCAGCCACTGGCGACGCCCACGAGAAGCTCACCGATACAGGCGTCCAGATCAAAGACTGGCTCCTGAACCGCGTCGACCGGTAGACGCAGGAACTGGTCGGGGTGGCGGGATCCGAACGGCCGTCTCCTAGCCCAGCTCCAGGTACATGTACAGCGTCTGCAGCCCCTCGCCGTCGTCTGCGTTCGTGTTCCAGCGGTCGCTGAGCCCGCTCACGCGGAAGCCGGCGCTGAGGTAGAAGTCGATCGTGTCGCCGGCTTCGCCACGCGGCGACGCCCACACAGCACGCAGGCCGCGGTCGCGCGCCCACGTCGCGGCGGCCGCGACCAGCGCCCGCCCGGCCCCGCCTCGGCGCGCCGCCCTGTGCACGGCCAGGTCAGTGATCTGGGCGGCCGCGTGATGGCTCTGCTGCATCACGATCATCTCGTAGCCCGCGATGACACCGTCGACCTCAGCGACGAAGAACGCATCGGTATTCTTCCGGAGCGCGTCTCGTAGGCCATCGACCGTGAGCGTGTCGTAGACCCGCTCACGCGCCGCGCCCTTGCGCCAACGCATGGAGAAACTAAGCTCCGGTTCGCTGCCCGAGCGCTCGAGGTCGAGATAGCGTTCCCCGACGGTGTAGCTGAGGTCGAGCTTCGTCAGCCGTTCGAAGTCGGCCTCAGTCGCCTCGCGGACGAGCGGGACTCGTGCCATCCGCGCACGCTACCACGCGAGCGCGCGGCGAACAACACGTGCCGTCAGGCTTGGTCGGGGTGGGCGGATTCGAACCGCCGGCCCCCTGGCCCCAAACCAGGTGCTCTAACCTGACTGAGCTACACCCCGATCCGGATTCAGGTTAAGCGCGCCCGCCGGACGCGGTCAATCAGCCGCCGTGCTCCGCCAGCGGCACGCGCTCCACGTCCACGCCGCCGTCTGCGCGCAGCCGCACCGCGTTCACCGTCGCCGCCAGGTCCGGCGAACCGCAGTAGTAGGCCGGCACGCGGCCGTCGCCGGCCGGTCCCGCCTGCGGCCAGTGTCCCAGCGCCACGTACGCCGCCCCCGTCGAGGCGATGTCCTCGTCCGTGATCAGCCAGCCCCGGTGCGCGTCCTCCTCCGTCTTCAGCCAGTGCCCGTGCCCCACCGCGATCCGGCGCCCGGCTGCCAGCGGCGGCGCGTCTCGCAGCGGCGACATGTTCTCGT
>JADFKG010000168.1 GCA_022565075.1 Chloroflexota bacterium
TCACGTCGAAGATCTCGCCCTGCGAGATGAAGGCGCAGCTCTGGAAGACGCCGCGCGACATCCCGAACTGCCTGCGGGCGAAGGGCACGTTGCCGTGCCGCCCACGCCCGAACTCGGACGCCACGTCGACGCCCGTCGCCACGTCAATCAGCTGCGTCGCCACGTCGTCGGCGAAGTCGCGCCGGGCCTCGTAGCGGTCGCCGTTGGAAAGCTCGTATTCGAGGGCGCCGCGGTAGACGCCGCCGGTCCAGGGCCGAAAGCGCTCGTAGCGTTCGTTTTCCGTCTTGAGCGCCCGTTCGTTCTCGAAGAAGCCGTAGAGGAGGGCGCTGATCGCGGCCTGTAGCGTCGACTTCCCGGCCTCGTTCTCGCCGACGAAGAGGTTGAGCCCCGGCGACAGCTCAGCGCTGAAGTCACTCAGGCAGCCGAACGCGGGCAGGTCGATCCGTCGCAGCCTCAACGGACTTGCACCTCTTTGCGGTCGAACGCCTGCAGGCCATAGAGTAGCGCGGCCTCGGCTATCTCGCGCTCTCCGCCTTCGGTAGTTTCGATTCGCTCCAGCATGAGCCGCGCGAATGCGCCCTTTGTCGTCGACTCCTCCGCGATCTCGTCGATGCGGTAGGCGGGCTGCGTCCGGTCGACGATATCGAGATACGAGAAGTGCTCGGCGCACGAGTCGTACAGCGATTGCAGCGAGAGGTCGACGTCGGGGTTGAGATCGCCGACGAGGACGACGCGGGCGATGGTGGAGGCGTCGCCGAGGGCGGCGATCGCCGCCCTCGCCTCATCGCTCGACTCCATGCCGCTGACGTCGCTGGCGAACGTCCGGTAACGCACGCGGCCGAACGGGAGCAGCGAGCAGGTGAAGGCGCCAGCATCGACTTCCAGCCGCACGACGCAGTGCTCACCCTCCTCGGAGAAGTCCAGCGGCTCGGGTGAGCCCGGGTAGGCGTACCGCGGTGCCTCAGGCGGGTCGAGGCGCGGCACGTGGTAGTGGCCCAGCAGGGCGAAGCCGGCGCCCGTGGCGTCGATGTCCTCCGGGCGGAACGGCGCGTGCGCGGGCTTGCCTTCCGGCACCGAGCGCGTGTCTGATCCGTGGAAGAGGAGGACGTGGCCGCCGTCAGGTACCTCGAAGCCCTCAAGCAGGTTGGCGCGCACGTCCGGCGCGTCGTGTGCAGCGCCCCAGACCCTGACGCCATCGGCCACCTCCACGGGAGCGAACGACCGCTCGCGGAAGATCGTGACGTTGGCCGGCCAGGTCAGGCGGTGGTAGATGGAGTCGGGGACGTACGGGTCGTGGTTGCCGGGTGCTAGCAGGGCGGGCACGTCGCCCAGGCGCTCGAGCTGCTGGCGGATGAAGTTGCCGGTGTCGGGTGTGACGTGCTCGTGCTCGTAGAGGTCGCCGCCGATGGTGACGGCGTCGGCGCCGGTCTCCAGCGCCAGGTCGATGAAGCGCCGGAAGGCGTCGCGCAGCTCCTCGCGGCGGGCGGAGGCGATGGCGGGGCTCATGCCGGCGCCGCTATAGGCACGGTCCAGGTGGACGTCGGCGGTGTGGAGAATCGTGGTCATATGATAAAGCGCGTTGGCGTTTCGTTAATTGTAAGCCGTCCGCGCACGGCGTCAACGCCGAAATGGCTCGTCGGGCGAACTCCGCCGGTCGGTTCCCATCGGCTGTGACCCGAGATTGGCGAGAGTGTTGTTACGGGCTTCGCGGCCCCTAGTCGCCGAGAATCGCCTCGGCGTATGCTGTATCCGTGTATTCGCGAATGGCGACGACCTTCTCGGCACGAACCTCTATCACAAACGCATAGCGGTTCTCGTACGGCCTTCCGGAAGCGGTCGTCCCGGAGAGTGTGGCCTCCACGACTGATCCATTCCGACTCGGCCACTCGCGGATAGCTTCCACTTTGAGTCCGGCAGGGAAGAGTTTCTGGACCTCCATGAAGAAGCTGAGGACTTCGTCCCTTCCGCGATGCGAACCACCACCGAAGCGTGCGCTGCCTGGCACGACCCACTCCACTCCCTCGTCCAGCAAGCCGAGCGAGTAGGTCGCGTCTCCTCCGATGAGATTCTCGATGAAGGCGCGACCGTCAAAGCGGCTCACTGGGGCTTGCGCGGTGGCAGCGGACAGGCTACCCCCTCAGCCTGGGGCAGCCGTACGGCTTCATTGAGAACGTGACCTGCGTGAGCGATGGAGGCGGCCATGCAGAGCCCGACGATCTCACGGGTGGAGAACTCGTTTCTTACTTCCTCGAAGAGACCGTCCGGCACGTCATGTCTCGCGATCCCGTCCGACAGACGAACAGCCAGGTATTGGCGGCGAGAAAGCGGCTCTGGGTTGACCTCGGGCTCGAAGACGGCCCACTCGATCGGCTCAACGACGCTGCGCACGGCAGCGGTGCGGTGCGTTACTCAGTAATGGCAGCCGGTGACGTACGCTCCTCGCAGGGCCATCAGTTCCCAGGTGACTGGATCCACGGCCGTTCCAGTACCGACGATCAGGTGCATCCAGCCCCGGAGTGCTTCCGGGACGTGTGCGATCACGCCCCACATTCGTGAGTCCTGCCACCAGCCGGACTCAGTGTTGCGCAGCATGTCGTTGATGTCGCTGTCCGGGGAGTCCCCCGGGGCGATTGGCTTGATTCTCGCTTCACCTTCTGACATCGCAGCTTCCTTCCGAGCGACTATCTGGAGTCCCATGTTTGAATGACTTTCCTTGACTTTCGGCCTCGCTGATGCAGTTCCAGCTGTTGCTGCAACCCGCCGAACCACCCCCGTCGTGGGGCGGGCGCCAGTGAGCCGAGCTTCGAGCGGACGTGGAACGTGCCGGAACGAATGTCGCCGCGCAGCACGAGTTGGCGCAGGTCGCTCATCGTCGGCTCAACGTGGGAGAGCACGGTAGCGGGCCCATCCACCGGTACGCTCGTTGCTCCCGCGGCAGCGACGGACAGCTCGAAAGTCTTCTCGTCAGGATCAGGTTCCGAGATGGGCACGATATTCGGAAACCCGCTCTCATCCAGCGTGATCAAGGTGCAGCGATCCGGGCCTGGAACTTCGCGGACTTGATCTGGGCGGAACTCCATGAACACACGGCCGAAGTACCAGGAAAACAGAAGGCGGTGTCCTGGTATGCCGACGATCTGCCGCCCGGGCGGATACTTCTTTAGCTCCTGAGGTAGGAACCGGGAGACGAACTCGTCGCCAGACGTGTCGGCGTGGACGCTTGCCTGACCAGTCAGGTGGAAACTGCCGCACAGCAAGGCCACTCTGCCGTCCCGCCGCACGTGCTCCGTCTTTCGGATG
This sequence comes from Chloroflexota bacterium, assembly GCA_022565075.1. Classification (GTDB taxonomy): domain Bacteria; phylum Chloroflexota; class Dehalococcoidia; order SM23-28-2; family RBG-16-64-32; genus CF-162. The sequence goes on from JADFKG010000168.1 coordinate 3,301, forward strand.
TAAGCCAGAGTCGACGTCACCACAACAGTGCCGCCGTCAATATAGGGAGTGACCGGCCAGGCCATCGGCTGACCACGCGAGTCGCGAAACGCTAGGACGGCGACAGCCGTTTTGTCGACTGCCTCAAGCGCCCCGCTCGTTGTACCGTCGATAGTAGAATTGCTCACGGTTTTATTTATCTCGAACGTCCGATATAATACATACGCACGGGAGGTGGTGTCAATGCCAAAAGTCGTCCACCATGAATCCAGGCGGGTGGAAGTTGCCGAAGCGGCCTGGCGAGTGATCGCCAGAGGCGGAATCGCTGCGGCTACCGTCAGGGATATCGCTAGTGAAGCCGGCTGCTCGACGGGTGCTCTCGCTCACTACTTTCGCGGCAAGGGCGATCTCTTGCTCTACGCTCTCCAGCTGGCATGGAATCGCGCTGCCGAACGCATGGCATCAAGCCGCCGGATGCCGTTCATGTTGCAACGGCAATTCTGGCCAAGTGTGTG
>JADFKG010000024.1 GCA_022565075.1 Chloroflexota bacterium
GTACACGTAGAAGGCCATGCTGTGACGGTAGCGACAGCCCAAACGATTTCCAAGTACTCGGCGTCACCAAGCGCTGTGCTCCGCCGTCCTTCGAGAGCCTCAGGGTGAGCGGGGAGGGCGCGTTCGTCCTTCGAGAGCCTCAGGATGAGCGGGACGAGCCCGTTCGCCCTTCGAGAGCCTCAGGGTGAGCGGGGAGGGCGCGTTTCGATTCGCTCATAGCGTACCGATCCGCTCATGGTGAGGCTCTCGAACCATTAGCGGCACGCTTCGCTACGACGGCTAACCGCGGAGGGTGACCTCGCCGGCCTCGAAGGTCGGCTCGTGCCGTCGGTGAGGCGGAGGATGAGGCTGCCCTCGTCGTCGACGTCTTCGGCCGTGCCTTCGTAGACCTCGTCGCGGAAGGTGAGGCGGACGGGCTGGCCGAGGGTGGCGATGCGCGACCGCCAAGCGCTGTAGAGATCGCCGGGCGGGGCGCTGTACGCGTCCTCCAGCTCGTTCAGCAGCGCCGCCAGGACGGTCTCGCGAGGCGTCTCTTCGCCCAGCTCACGTGAGAGGCTGGTGGCGATGCCAGCGATCTCAGGGTCGTCGACCGGATCGTTGACGTTGAGGCCGATACCAGCGAGGGCGTAGAGGAGTTCCGCGCCGGAGGACTCGCCCTCGATGAGGACGCCGGCGAGCTTTCGTCCGCCGACGAGGACGTCGTTCGGCCACTTGATGACGGGCCGCAAAGGCGTCACAGCCTCGACGGCGCGGCAGACGGCGAGCGGCACGACCATGCTCAGGGCGCGGAGACGGCCGACGTCGGGCCGGAGGATGAGCGTGAGGTAGAGGTTCTTGCCGGCGGGGGAGACCCAGCGGCGGCCGAAGCGGCCGCGGCCCGCTGTCTGCTCCTCGGCGAAGACGACGGCGCCGTGCGGCGCAGCGGCGACGGCTTCGTCGCGGGCGACGTCCATCGTCGAGGCGGTCGTGGCGAGGTAGGTGATGCGCCGGCCGATCTCCCTGGTGTGGAGGAGACGTTCGACGGCAGGAAGGTCGAGTTCAGTCACGGGACAAGGATAGGCGGAGAATGCCAGAGGGCCAGCCCGAAGGCCGGCCCCCTGTGCGTGGGCAGGTAGTCCTGTCCGCGCTTTCTTATCCCACCATCACCTCAAAGAGGTTGTGGTGTGAAGGGACAGGTCTACTGCCTGTACTGTCATCCATTCACATCACCTCCTTATCTGCGGGCATAGTAACAGATCGCGGCGGCGCGTGGGGGACGATTCGCGACCTGTGAAGGATCAGCGGCGTCCGGCGAGGAGCGAGCGCAGGGCCGCGCGGACGACGGTCGGGTCGTGGCATTCGTACTCGGTGTCGCCGATGTGGACGGTGCGCTCGTGGCCCTTGCCGGCGAGGAGGACGGCGTCTTCGTCGACGGCCATCGCCAGCGCCTGGGCGATCGCCTCGCGCCGGTCGGGGACGACGGCGAAGTCGTGGCCCTCGCGCTTGCCGGCGGCGCGCATGGCGTCGGCGATGTCGGCGATGATCGCGTCGCGGTCCTCGGTGTAGGGGTTGTCATCGGTGATGATCGAGTAGTCGGCGAACTCGGCGGCGACGGCGGCCATGCCGGAGCGGCGCTCGCGGTCGCGCTCGCCGATGCTGCCGAAGACGGCGATGATGCGGCCGCGGACGGTGGCGCGCAGGTGCTCGAGGACGGCCTGGAGAGAGGCCGGTGCGTGTGCGAAGTCGACGAGGGCGGTGAACGGCTGGCCTTCGTCGATCAGCTCCATGCGGCCGGGCGCGCCGGGCCACGTTCCGATCGCCCGCACGACCGCTTCCAGGTCGAGACCAGCGGCGAGGGTGGTGGCGAGAGCGGCGAGGGCGTTATGCACGTTGAAGGGGCCGGGCCGCGGCACGCGAACGTCGAGGCGGCGGCCCTCGATGTCGACCAAGACGTCCGCCCCGAGAGCGTCCGCGGCGACGCTCGTTGCGCGTACATCGGCGCCGGTGTCGGCTGCGTAGGTCAGAGCGCGGGCCTTCGTCTGGCCGGCGAAGAAGGCGGCTGAAGCGTCGCCGGCGTTGAGGACGGCGGTCTTCGTGACGCCCTTGTCGGCGGACTCGTCCAGCATCTGGAAGAGGCGGGCCTTGGCGGCGCGGTAGTCTTCGTCCGTGCCGTGGAAGTCGATATGGTCGCGGCTGAGGTTGGTGAGGACGGCGATGTCGTACTGGCATTCGTCGACACGGTGGAGGGCGAGGCCGTGCGAGGTCGCTTCGATGACGGCCCACTCACAGCCGGCGTCGGCCATCTGCGCGAGCATCGCCTGGACCGCTGGCGACTCCGGCGTCGTGAAGCGGCCGGTGTCGGGCAGGAGTTCGTCGCCGATGCGGCACTCGACGGTGCTGATGAGGCCCGTTCGTCCTACGGACCCGTCGGGCTTGCCGACGGAGTTGAAGACGTGCGCGAGGAGGTGGCAGAGGCTGGTCTTGCCGTCTGTGCCGGTGACGCCGATGACCTTGAGGCGCTTCGCCGGATAGCCGTGGAAGGCGGCGGCGAGCTGCGCCAGGCCGCGGCGCGTGTCCGGCAGGACGAGGAGGTCTGCGCCGCCGCCCTCGATCAGCGGACGCCAGAGGGGTTCGCGGTCTTCCTGGACGGCAACGGCCTGAGCGCCGGCCTCGAGGGCGCGGGCGAGGTAGGCGTGGCCGTCGACGGTGAGGCCGGGGACGGCTACGAAGAGGACGCCGGGCCGGGCCAGCCGCGAGTCTTGTTCGATGGCGGTGACTTCGACTTCGCCGTCGCCGATGAGGTGGGCGCCGGTGAGGCGAGCGAGTTCAGAGAGGCGCATGAGCTAACGATAAACGGCGGACGCCGCCGCCGCGAGTGTCTGGAGTAGTCCAGCAGGCCTGTAGGCCGAGTTCTGTATCCGCCAGAGGCGGACGGTGACCATCAATCTAGGACTCCGGTTACCCGAAGCCTCAAGCAGCCAACCCGAGGGTCTGGGTCGGGCACCCTTAACGCCCTCCTATTTGGCCTTGCTCCGCGCGGGGTTTGGCCGGCCGCCGGCTCTCACCGGCGCCGGTGGGCTCTTACCCCACCATTTCACCCTTACCACGATCGCTCGTGGCGGTATGTTTCTGTGCCACTTTCCGTCGGGTCGCCCCGCCTGGGAGTTACCCAGCGCGCTGCCCAATTGGAGCTCGGACCTTCCTCCCCGACGAGTCGGGGCGGCCACCCAGCCTACTGGACTACTCCTTAATTCTAGCAGTGATCGCCGGGGCGTACGTGCCCTCGCCACAGCCAGGAGTCTGGTGAGGCTAGATCGTTGCCGACGCGGCGAGGACGCTAGGAGGGCCCGGAGTCCAGGGCCAGGTTGGCGAGCTGATCGGCGCGCTTGTTCTGCTCACGCGGCACGTGGGTGACCTTGAAGCTCTCGAACTGGCGCTTCAGCTCGACGACGCGCTCGAAGAACGGGCGCAGGCGGGCGTTGCGGACGCGGTAGCGAAACTCCAGCTGGCGCACGATGAGCTGGGAGTCCATGCGCAGGTCGACAGAGCCGCCGCCGAGGCCCAGTGCGGCTTCGAGGCCGGCGATCACGGCCTGGTACTCGGCCTCGTTGTTGGTGGCGCGCCCGAGGCGGCGGGAAACGGTGTGTACCTCTTCGCCGGCGGCGTTGTAGACGACGGCGCCGATGGAGGAAGGGCCGGGGTTACCGCGGGAAGCGCCGTCCGTGAAGACCGTCCAGGTGGCGGCCACGGGCTAGGACTTAAACGTCAGTTCGACGCCGTCGTCGCGAACGGTGATGCGGTCGACGACCTCGCGCAGGTGCTCTTGCTTGACGGTGAACTCCATGGACTGCCACTCGGTGCGAAGGCTGTTGACCACTTCCTCGCGGTGGCGGCGAATCTCGCCCTCGGTCTCGTACTGCTCGGCGATGCGTTGGATGGCGACGAGGCGGTCTTCGATCTGGAGCTGCTCGGCGGCGATCGTCTGAGCCATCGCCTGGGCCTTCTCGGGGTTGATTTGGCCGGCCGCAGCGGAGTCCAGGTATCCTTCGAGGCGTTTGTCCAGGCGACGGACCTTGTCCCTCAGGCGCGTCATCTGGGCCTGGAGGTCGGCCTTGCTGCCGCTGCCGTTGGCGGCGTCGGCAAGCGAGGCCGCGCGCAGCGACTCGCTTACCTCATTCTCAAGCACTTCGGCGCGCCGGGTGTGATAGTCGCAAAGGCTGCGGTTGGTGCGAGATTCGCACTGGTAGTAGCGATATTGCGCGGTCTTTTCGGAGCCGTCGGCGCGGCGCCATTTCTGCTTGCGGGTGACGCCGATCATCTTGTTGCCGCAGTAGCCGCAGAGGGTGATGCCGGAGAGAAGGAACGGTGACACCTGGCGCTGAGTGCTGCTGGGGCGGCGCTGGTCCAGCCGCTCCTGCACGCGGCGGAAGTCCTCCTGCGAGATCAGCGGAGCGTGGCTGGCCGGCACCCGCACGCCGAAGCGGGAGTAAGTGCCAACGTAGGCGCGGTTGCGAAGGATATCGCGGACCGTGACCATGCTCCAGAGACCGCCGCGACGGGTGTGGAAGTCCTCTTCGTTGAGGCGGCGGGCGATGCGGCGGATGCCGAGGCCGTCCTTGAGGTAGAGGCGGAAGATGTAACGGACGACGGAGCCTTCTTCCGGCACGACGACGAGGCGGCGGCGCGGACCGACGCGGTAGCCGTACGGCGGACGGCCGAGCGCCTCGCCCCTGACGGCCTTCTTGCGCATCGCTGCCTTGACGCGGTCGCCGAGGCCGCCGTTGGAGCGGAGCTTCGACCAAGCATCGAGGAACTCGCCGGAGAGGTCGGCGCCGGTGGCGATGCTAACGATGGGGACGCCGACGGTGGAGAGCTGGAAGTAGCGGCGGGCGGCGTCGTTGTGACCGTCGCCCAGCGTGGCGAGGTCGGGCACGACGACGACCAGGAACCCCCGTGGGCCCTGCTGCCGCGCGAAGTCCAAGAGCTGGCGGAAGCCGGGATTTTCGCCGTTGCGGTCGGCGTCGAGGAAGGTGGCAGCGGCCTCGAAGCCGTTGTCGCTGCAGAACTGGATGAACGCCTCGCTCTGTTCGGCGAGGGAGCGCCTCTTCGATTCGCGGAAGTAGCCGATCGCTCTCATGATCAGACGAAGACCAGAATGCGCTCGCAGCTGACGCACTGGACGAGCTCTCGGGGGTTGCGGGCCTTCTGGATGATGTTGCGGGGCAGGGTGATGCGGCAGCCCTGGCACATGCTGCGCTCGACGGTGGCCACGGCGAAACCGTCGCGGCGGCCGCGCAGGATGTCGTAAAGGCTGAGCCAGGCGCGGTCAGTGGCGGCGGCCTGTTCTTCCCGGAGGGCGCGCAGGCGCTCGATCTCAGGTTTGAGGTCCGCCTGCTCCGCTTGAAGGTGGGCCTGGGCGGCCTTCCAGCGTGCCTCGATGTCCGTGAGGGCTGCCTGGATCCGGGCCATCGCCGCCTCACCGTCCTCGGTCTGCTCAAGGCTGGCGAGGAGAGCGTCTTCGCGTGTCCGGAGGTTGTTCTTGAGCGACTGGAGGTCGGCGTCGAAGTCCGAGAGTTCTCTGGAGTCGGTGATTTCGCCGCCGTAGAGCTTGGTCTCGACTGTGCCGGCTTTGGCTCGCACTTCGTCGGCCTCGAACTCGAGATCCGACTGCGAGGACTTGAGCTGGCGCAGGAATTCGGTCGCTGCTTCGAGCCAGGCGCGCGCTGAGGTTAGCTCCTCGGTCTCGCCGAGTTGGTTCTCGGTTTCATCCAGGCGAGCGAGGGCAGAGTCCAGGGCGATATCGGTCTCCTGGAGCGCGAAGAGGTCGGCAGCTACGGTCATTATTTGCGAGGACATCCGGGTTGGGGCGGGCTGTTGTGGACAACCCTGCGGGCGGATTATAGACTCGGCCTGTATTCGATTGCAACTGTCGACGGGCGACGCGGAAGCGCTTCTTTTCGACAACTTTATCGAGGCTCATTCCATGCAACTTCACGTACTTCAAGACCTGCGCCGGAGGCTAGGCAGCGTCAGCGAATGCGAGCTGGAAGAGGAGCGAGTCGTCGCCGGTGACCTCGTTCTGCACGACGTGCGTGGGACGGTGAGCTTGCTGCGCACGGACCGCGGCCTGCTGGCGACGCTGGACGCGACGGCGAAGCGGGAAGAAAGCTGCTCGCGCTGCCTGGCCGGCGTCCTGATCGACGTGGACGTCCACTTCGAGGAGGAGTACGTGCCGTTGGTGGACGCCGACACGGGCGCGCGCATCTATCCGGGCGAAGATGAAGATGTTGAAGCTTTCAGCATCGATTCGGAGTTCTGGCTCGATTTGCGGGAGGGCCTCCGGCAATATATCCTCATGAGTGAGCCAAGGCCCCTTTGCAGGGACGATTGCGCCGGCCTCTGCGCCCGCTGTGGAGCGGACCTCAACGCCGGGCCGTGCGAATGCCAGCCGGAGACCGACGAAGGACAGGACGCGCTGGCGGGGCTCAAGCAGAGGATGGACGAAGGGAAGTAACGTGGCACCGCTACCAAAGAAGAAACGATCAGTATCGCGCAAGAGGCGTCACCGGACGCACATCGCAGCGACGATCCCGCATCTGATTGTGTGCACCCAATGCCACAGCCCGAAACGCTCCCACATGGCCTGTGCTGTGTGCGGGACGTACAACGGCCGGCAGGTGCTGGACGTGGCCCGCGAGCCGACCGTCTAAGCCCGCACCGCTGCGTGCTATACTCGGCTGGCTATGAGACGCGGACTTGTATACATACTGCCCCCGCTTAGCCTGCTTCTGGCCGCCGCTGCCGCGATGACCTACTTCGTCTGGTGGGACGCCACACATTGCACCTTTTGCCGCATGCGCCTCGATGAGTTCGCCCGCTGTCCCAATCCGGACTGCACCTTCGGCAGGCTGACCCGCGAGCAAGACCTCAGCGAGTAACGCTTTCGCCGTATGAACGAGGCGACGTCACCTTCGCGGCTCACGGCAGACCACTTGCTCCAGCTACCCGTTGATCCGGAGCTGGCGCTTGTATTCCCCGGACAGGGCTCGCAGAAAGTGGGCATGGGCCGAGGCGCAGCGGAATCGTCGAAAACGGCAGCCGGCGTCTTCGCCGAGGCGGACGAGGCGCTGGGATTCGATCTCTCGCGCCTCTGCTTTGAGGGGCCCGAAGATCGCCTGAAAGAGACGGCCAACACGCAGCCGGCGATCCTGGCGGCATCAGTCGCCGTCCTCGCCGCGGGGCTGGACGCCGGCACGATCAAGCGCCGGCCCGCGCTCGTTGCCGGGCACAGCCTGGGCGAGTATTCGGCGCTGGTCGCGGCCGGGGCTCTGGAGTTCAGCACGGCGATGCGCCTAGTCCGTGAACGCGGGCGGCTGATGGACGAGGCCGGTCAGGCGTCGCCGGGAACGATGGCGGCGATCGTCGGCCTGGACGAGGCCACGGTCGAAGAGATCTGCCGCGAGTGCGGCGCCGAGGTCGCGAACTACAACGCCGCGACGCAGACGGTCGTCGGCGGCCCGCCGCAGGCCGTCGAGCGGGCGTGCGCGCTGGCAAAGGAGCGCGGTGGCCGCGGTCTGCCGGTGAAGGTGTCGGGCGCGTTTCACACATCGTTGATGGAGCCGGCGGCGGAGGCCTTCACACGCCTGCTCGCCGACGCCGAAGTTGGCGAGCCAGTGATCCCGGTCGTCGGTAACGTGAGCGGCCAGACGCTGGCCTCAGCCGCGGACGTCCGCACGGACCTGGAGCAGCAGATCAGACGGCCTGTGCGCTGGCACCAGTCGATCGATGCGATGGCCGCGGCGGGCGTGCGGCGAGCGATCGAGGTGGGGCCGGGCAAGGTCCTGACAGCGCAGCTCAAGCGCAGCCACCCCGGCCTCGACGCGCGGCCGATCGAGGAGATCTCGGAGACGGCCAATGTTTGACCTCTCGGGCAAAGCAGCGCTGGTAACCGGCGGCTCGCGCGGGATTGGCCGCTCGATCTGCAGGCAGCTGGCCGAGCAGGGCGCCGCCGTGGCGATCAACTACAAGCAGAGCGCAGACCAGGCGGAGGATCTGCGCCAGAAGATCGAGGCCGCCGGCGGCAAGGCGATTACTGTCCACGCCGACGTGCGCAAGCCGGAAGACGTCGAGCGGATGATCAAGGAGACGGTGGCCGGGCTGGGACGGCTGGACGTGCTGGTGAACAACGCCGGCTTCAACCGCGACACGTTAATCCTGCGCATGTCGCTGGAGGATTGGGACGAGGTGATGGAGCTGAACCTGCGGGCGGTGTTCCTGTGCACGAAGGCGGTGCTGCGGACGATGATGAAGCAGCGCTGGGGCCGGGTCATAAACATCGGCAGCGTGTCAGGGCTGGCAGGCAACGCCGGGCAGGCGAACTACGCCGCGGCGAAGGCCGGGCTCGTCGGCTTTACGCGCGCCGTGGCCCGTGAGATGGGCTCGCGCAACATCACAGCGAACCTGGTGATGCCGGGCCTGGTGATAACGGAGCTGACAAAGAACATTCGCCAGGAGATCATCGACGGCGTGAAGCAACGCCTGCTGGTGGACCGCATGGGGACGCCGGAGGACATCTCCGCGTGCGTCGTCTATCTGGCGTCGGACGAAGCGGAGTACATCACGGGTCAGGTGCTGTCGGTGGACGGCGGGCTGGGGCTCTAAGAATGGCGGGGAGGAGACGCACGGCCCGGGTGATCGCCTTGCAGTCGCTGTTCGAGTTGGACACCGTCGGGCACGAGCCGGCGGACTGCGTATCGCGCATCGCAAAGGAAGCGTCGGCGGCGAAGGAGATCACAGCGTACGCCCACGAGCTGGTCCACGGCGTGATCGAGAACCAGAAGCGGATCAACGAGATTATCGAGCAGACGGCGCCGGCCTGGCCGCTGAACCAGATCGCCGCGACGGACCGGAATATCCTGCGCCTTGCGATATACGAAATCGTCATCGATAATAAGGTGCCAATGCGAGCCGCAATAAACGAAGCAGTTGAGCTGGCCAAGGAATATGGCGGCGATAATTCCCCAAGATTTGTGAACGGCGTCCTCGGTTCAGTGAGCGCGCTAGTCACGGCTGACCGAGGCTAATAGGAGGTACCCGCGTGGCAACCGTTTTCGAGAGAGTGCAGAAGATCATCGCCGAGCAACTCGGCGTCGAAGAATCGGAGATCAAGCTGGAGACGTCGTTCGTCGACGACCTGAACGCTGACTCGCTGGACCTGGTCGAGCTGATCATGTCGCTGGAGGAAGAGTTCAGCGAGGAAGGCCGGACGGTGGAGATCTCGGACGAGGACGCTGAGAAGATCCTGCGCGTACAGGACGCGGTGAGCTACATCGACAAGCAAGGCGGATCAGGGGGCTAAGGGGCCCGGCAGCGAACGCCGGGACTGTGTCCCCCGCCTGAGGGCGGGGGATTGTCGTATCCTGTTAGCGGACGAAGCAGATGAACTTTCTCGGCATCGGACTGCCCGAAATCGTGCTTATCTCCCTGATCGCCGTGGTCGTGCTTGGCCCGGAGCGTTTTCCGGAGGCCGCGGTGCAGGTGGCGCGCGCGATCAAATGGCTGCGCGGCTACGCCACGGAGAACACCCGCGACTTGCGCCACGAGTTCGCGGAGCTGACGCGCGAGTACGAGGAGATGCGGGAGGAGCTGAACGAGGTGCGGCAGGCTGTGACTAGCGGCGTTACCGCAGCGTCTAGAGAGATCAGCAAGGTCATCGACGAGACGAAGCCCGCCCTTGAGGAGGCCCGACCGGACCGCATCGCCGGCGGCAACGAACCGATCATCGAACCCGGCGGCGAGCTGCCACCCGAGCCGGACCGCCCCGACAACGGAGCCTAGCCGGAGGCCACCGGCCCAGGCAAGCGATGACGCGCAGCACCATGGCCGAGCAGCCTGCGCCCACTCCGAGTGAGACGCGGGGCGATGGGGCCCTGACGATCATCGAGCACCTGAAGGAGTTGCGTTACCGGGTGATGATGTCGTCCATCGGCGTCGTCATCGGGCTGGTGATCTCGGCAATCTTCGCGGACGACTTCCTCCAACTGCTGATCGACCCGGCGGAGAAGGAGCACCCCGGTCTGCGGCTGCAGTTCATCGAGCCGTTCGAGAACTTCGTAACGTACTTCCGCGTGGCTCTGCTGGGCGGTCTGGTCGTCGGCATGCCGGTAATCGTCTACCACGGGCTGCGCTTCGTGACGCCGGCTCTGCACGCGAGTGAGCGCATGTGGCTTTACGGCACGGTTGTCGGCTCGACGGCGCTGTTCCTGGGCGGCGTGGCGTTCGCATATTTCGTCGCGCTGCCGCCGGCTCTGAACTTCCTGCTGAACTTCAACAACGACCTTGCGGAGCCTAACATCCGCATTGGGAGTTATGTCGACTTCGTGACGCGGCTGCTCTTCTGGACGGGCGTCTCGTTCCAGACGCCGCTGATCGTCATGTTCTTCGCGCGTATCGGCCTCGTGAGCGCATCCCAGCTGTTGCGGTGGTGGCGCCTGGCGTTCGTAGCGGCCTTCGTCGTGGCGGCGATCGTAACGCCGTCGATCGACCCGGTGACGCAGTCGCTCGTGGCGGGACCGATTATCGTGCTCTATTTCTTCGGGATCGTACTGGCGGTGATCGTGCAGCCGAGGCGCCCACCGAAGCAGTAGCGGCGGTTTGACCGGCAGATAGGCCACGCGTATCATCGGCGATAGTGACAGAGCTTGAGGCCCTCAACACGAAGATCATCACGTGTGAGTCCTGCGGCCTCTGTAAAACACGCACTAATGCGGTTCCCGGCGAAGGCGCAGAGAACGCCGAGATTATGTTCGTCGGCGAGGGGCCGGGATACCACGAGGACCAGCAAGGGCGCCCGTTTATCGGAGCAGCCGGCAAGTTCCTGGATGAGTTGCTCGGTTCGATCAATCTGACCCGCTCTGACGTCTATATCTGCAACGTCGTCAAGTGCCGCCCACCCAGCAACCGAGACCCGATCCCGGAAGAGGTGGACGCCTGCCGCCCGTTCCTCCTGCGCCAGATCGAGCTGATTGACCCGAGGCTGATCGTGACGCTGGGGCGCTTTTCGCTCTCCTGGTTCTTCCCACGCGATTCGATCGGCAAGGTGCGCGGCAGCCTGCGCCAGATGGGCGGACGCCACTACTATCACGTCTATCATCCGGCGGCGGCGCTGCACAACGGCAGTCTGCGGCAGGTCATCCTGGACGACTTCGCGAAGATCCCGTTGGCGCTTGAGAAGCTACGAGAGAGCGAGCCGGTCGAGGCGGCGGTGGCGGTGAGTCCTTCAGTGGAGCAGGGGCGGCTCTTCTAGCATATGGCTCAGAAGCTGAGGATCATTCCGTTCGGGGGCCTGGGTGAGATCGGCAAGAACATGCTTGCCCTGGAGACGAACGAGGACATGATTGTGATCGACTCCGGGCTGATGTTCCCGGAGGCAGACATGCTGGGCGTCGACCTCGTGATCCCGGACGTCACGTATATCAAGGAGCGCCTGCACAAGCTGCGGGGCATTCTCATCACGCACGGCCACGAGGACCACGTCGGCGCCTTGCCCTACGTGCTGCCGGCGCTGCGTTCGCCCAACGGGCAGCTGCCGACGGTCTACTGCACGCCGCTGACGCACGGCCTGATCACGGTGAAGCTGGAAGAGCACAAGCTGCTGAAGAAGGCGAACCTGAAGATGGTCGAGCCGGGAGACACGGTGAAGCTGGGCAATATGTCGGCGGAGTGGATCCACATCACGCACAGCATTCCGGACTCGACGTCGATCGCCGTGAAGACGCCGCTGGGCACCGTGTTCCACACAGGAGACTTCAAGTTCGACTACACGCCGGTGATGGGCGGTCCGCCGGATCTGATGCGCATCGCTCAGATCGGGCAGGAGGGCGTCCTCCTGCTGTTGTCAGACTCGACCTACGCTGACACCGAAGGTTACACGCCTTCGGAGAGGAGCATCGCGGAGACGCTGGACCGCATCATGGCGACGGCGGACGGGCGGGTGATCGTTGCCACATTCGCCTCGCTGATCTCGCGGGTGCAGCAGGTGATCGACGCGGCGGAGAACAACGGCCGCCGTGTGTTCGTGACCGGCCGCAGCATGATGAACAACGTGCGAATGGCGCTTGAGGAAGACTACATACGCGCCGTAGACGACCCTCTGCAGCCGCTGGACCGAATGCGGAAGCTGAAGCCGGATAAGGTGGTGCTTCTGACGACGGGCGCGCAGGGCGAGCCGTCCTCGGCGCTGGTGCGGATGGCGAACCGAGACCACCGGCAGATCGATATCGTGCCGGGAGACACGATCGTGTTCTCATCTTCGGCGATTCCGGGCAACGAGCAGCTGATCAACCGCACGATCAACAACCTTCACCGGCTGGGCGCGCACGTGCTCTTCAGCCGCGTCGCGAACGTGCACGTGCGCGGACACGCTGCGCAGGAAGAGCTGAAGCTGATGATCAGCCTGACGCAGCCGAGGTACTTCGTGCCGGTGCACGGGGAGTACCGCCACCTGGTGATGCACTCACACCTGGCGCGCTCGATGGGCATTCCGCCGGAGAACGTGTTCACGATGGAGGACGGCGACGTGCTGGAGATCGACCGCCACCAGGCGCGCATGGCGGAGCAGATTCCAGCGGACTACGTATACGTGGACGGGCTTGCGGTGGGTGTCGACAACGTCGTGCTGCGCGACCGCCAGAGGCTCTCGGGAGACGGCATCATCATCGCGATCGTATCTATCGACAGGCATACGGGTAAACCAATTGGCCGGCCGGACGTTGTATCTAAAGGATTTATAGAAGCTGACATGTCGGAAAGCCTGATGGACAAGGCCCGTGATGTCGTCGAAGAGGCGCTCGCGGGTCAGGAGCACGTGGCCGACCGGGCGGACTTTAACGCCCGGGTGCATGAGGCGTTGTCCCGCTTTCTCTACAAGCAAACGCGGCGCCGGCCGATGATCCTACCGTTCAGCGTGGAGATATAGCACACGCCCATGTCTGTTAGAACGAAGCGGCGGCCTTCACGCCGCGCCTCATCAAGCTACCGGCCGCGATCCAGCCCGGCGCGCAAGCGCGGCCGGAAGTCCGCCGGCCGCGGACCTTCCATGGACACGCGGCTGATTGCCGCTGCGGCCGGCGTTGTCATCGGCCTGATCCTCATCTTCGTCTTTCTCGACCCGCTCGTTAGCGGGGCGGAGGCAGTCCTGCGCACGCTCGGCTTTGGCGTCGCGCTCATGGCCGCCGTCGCAGCCGCGGATATTTTCGTGGCGCGGCGCCGGCCCGAGCTGAGGCTGAGTTTCCTTCGCACCATCCTCGGCGCGAACATGCTTGCGCTATTCGTCCTCGGCCTCGGCGGGTTCTTCAAGCCGGACTGGTCGATCGGCGACGTCCAGTTCGCGGAGGTGTCCACCGGCGGCAACCTGGGGAAGTTCTTTGCAGGCAGCTTCGCCGGCGGCGCGGCGTGGGTCTCGATCGGCGTCGTGGGGTCTTCGCTCGTGTGGCCGACCAGGGCACGGCAGGTCGTTGACGGCGCTCTGGCGGCGCTGAGGTGGGTGGTCGCGCTGGAGATACCGCAGCGGACGTGGCGCGGGCTGCGATCGTTCTTCACGGCGCTGGTGCCGCAGGGCGAAGACGAGTTCGAAAAGCAGATGAAAGAAGAACCGTACGTGCCGCAGCTGGATGAGGAGTGGCAGGAAACGCCGCCAGAGGTGGTCGAAGAGGTGGAGGAAGAGGCGGAACCTGTCGAAGCGGCTCCCGAGCCTGGCTCCGAGATGCTGATAACGGCGGAGCCCGAGGAAGAGAAGGCCGGCTACCAGCGCACACTGCCGATGGGCCGACCGGCGGGTCGCGGCTGGGAGCTGCCACCACTGGACGGCCTGGCCGAAGCGGCTGAGTTGGAGATTCGCCCGGTCGACAACGAGGCGCGGTCAAAGCTGATCGTGGACACGCTGGCGTCGTTCGGCGTCGATTCGCGGGTGGTGTCGATCAGCCAGGGGCCAACGGTGACCCAGTTTGGCGTCGAGCCGGGATGGGACATCAAGACGCGGCGGGTGATCGTGCGCGACGAGAAGGGCAAGCAGGTCATAGACAAGGACGGCAAGCCGGTCACGCGCACGGAAGTGACGTCCAAGACGCGAGTGCGTGTAAACAAGGTAACGAACCTGGCGAACGACCTGGCGCTGGCGCTGGCGGCGCCGACTATCCGCATCGAGGCGCCGGTCCCCGGGAAGCCGATCATCGGCATCGAGGTGCCCAACAACACGTCGTCGCTGGTCTCCCTGCGCAGCGTGATCGAGAGCGCGGCGTTCACGAAGGCGAACGCCAAGACGAAGATCGCGATCGCGCTGGGCAAGGGCGTCTCCGGCGAACCAGTGGCAGCCGACCTTTCGAAGATGCCGCACCTGCTGATCGCCGGCTCGACGGGCAGCGGCAAGAGCGTCTGCATCAACTCCATCATCGCCTGCTTTCTCCTCCACAACACTCCCGAGGAGCTGCGGCTCGTCCTCGTCGACCCGAAGCGCGTGGAGCTATCGACGTTCTCCACTATCCCGCACCTGGCGTTCTCCAAGGTGATCACGGACGTCGAGGAGGTGCCGGGCGTGCTGCAGGCGGTGATCCACGAGATGGACAGCCGCTACCGGCGTTTCGCCGAAATCGGCGTGCGAAATATCGAGGGTCACAACAAGAGCCCGCGCGCGACGCACAAGCTGGCGCACTGGGTCGTGATCATCGACGAGCTTGCCGACCTGATGATGTCCTCGCCGTACGAGGTCGAGCGCCAGATCTGCCGCCTCGCGCAGCTAGCGAGGGCCACCGGCATCCACCTGATCATCGCGACGCAGCGACCGTCTGTCGACGTGGTGACGGGGCTGATCAAGGCGAACTTCCCGACGCGGATCGCTTTCGCGGTCTCCTCGCAGGTGGACTCACGCACGATCATCGACACGGCGGGCGCCGACAAGCTGCTGGGCAAGGGCGACATGCTCTTCATGCCGACGGACGCGGCCAAGCCGAAGCGCATCCAGGGATCGTTCGTCTCCGACCAGGAGATCGACAAGATCGTCGCCTGGTGGTCGAACGACCGCTTCCGGCACCTGGCGCCGGACAAGCTGGACCATCTGCTGGAGGCCGAGGACGAGGACAAGGACGGATCGCCAGCGGAAGACGACCCCCTGTACACGGCGGCGAAGGAGCTGGCGATCCAGCACTCGCGCGTCTCCACATCGCTTTTGCAGCGGCGGCTGCACGTCGGCTATCCGCGCGCCGCCCGCCTGATCGACATACTGGAGGACGAGGGTGTCGTCGGGCCTTCTGAGTCCGGTCAGTCGCGCCAGGTGCTCGTCACGGCGGAGGAAGAGGACGAGCCAGACGCTCCCGTGGAAAGCGCCGAAGAGGCGCCGAGCGAGACGAGCAAGGCGGACGAATACACATCGAAGTTTGGCGACGAAGACCGGCTCGAGTAGCTCCTCGCCGCCTCCTGCCAGTCACTCCCGACGAGTCTGCCTCAGCGCCGCACCGACGCCCGCCGGGCCGATCTCTGTGAGCGATTCTTGACGGCAGCTGAACCGGCGCGGGCTTGACAGCTTACAACCTGGTGCTATTTTGGAAGCAGCCTGATGAAGTGGAGGTGATGAGGTAGTGAGGATTCACGCAACCTTCAAACGACTTCAAGTGGACAAGGCGAGGGCCTTCGCGCAGAATGCCTGGAAGTAACAGGCGCGCGGAGGTAGGCCACCCCGCGGATCGGCCAGCTATTAGAGGCCACGCTGCCTATCGGTGCGAGATGCGCCGGGAAGCGCCGAAAGCGGGATAACAGGAAACGAAAAGCCCCCCGGCATGCCGGGGGGCTTTTTCATGGGGCCAGGTCTTTGCGCATGAAGATCTCGCGGGCGTCCTGGCCGAGATCGCTGAGGGCGCCGATGAGGCGGAAGCCGAGGGCGCGGTGAAATCGCAGCGAGCGGTCGTTGGTCTCTTCGCTGGAGCTGAGCCAGAACTCGCAGCCACGGCCGGCGAGATCCGCCTCGACGTAGGCGTAGAGGGCACGGCCGACGCCCGTTCGCTGATGGGACGGCCGCACGCGGACGAAGAGGCAGAGGGGGATGTGATCCCAAAGCCACTCCCAGCGCAGGTAGCCCGACAGTTCATCGCCAGCGAGCGCCACGGCCACGCGGCCGCTCTCGATGGCGTGCTGGAGGACGGTTTCATCGCTCAGGTGTTGGTCGAGCGAGCGGTCGATGTCCTGGATGGCGGAGATATCGGCGAGAGTCGCCCCACGGACGTCGGGCACGGGCTACTTCCGCGGGCGGGTGCGGTTGTGGCCGCGGCGCGGCGATGGGCTGCCCGTGTTGCGCATGGCGGAGATGATGCCCAGGCCCTCTTCGTCGCCGACGAGCTCGCGGCGCAGCTCGACGACGCGGTCGCGGAGTAGCGCCGCCTTCTCGAATTCGAGGTTCTTGGCGGCGACCTTCATCTGCTTGTCGAGGTCCTTGATCAGCCTGGCGAGCTCGTCCTTGGGGATGTCGCCGACCTTGTACTCTTCGCTCTCCTCGGCCACCTTCTTGATGCGGTCGGTGATGTCGCGGATCGCCTTCTGGATGCCCTCAGGCTGGATGTCGTGCTCGGCGTTGTAGGCCTCCTGGATCTTGCGCCGGCGCCCTACCTCGGAGATCGCGCGGCGCATCGAGTCGGTCATCGTGTCGGCGTACATGATGACGGAGCCGTTGATGTTGCGTGCGGCGCGGCCCATCGTCTGGATCAGCGACCACGCGGAGCGCAGGAAGCCTTCTTTGTCGGCGTCGAGGATGACAACGAGGCTGACCTCCGGGAGGTCGAGTCCTTCGCGCAGCAGGTTGATGCCGACGATCACGTCGTAGACGCCGAGGCGCAGGTCGCGCAGGATCTCGACGCGCTCGAACGTCTGCACCTCCGAATGGAGATAGTGGCTCTTGACGCCCATCTCCATCAGGTAGTCGGCGAGGTCCTCGGCCATCTTCTTCGTGAGCGTGGTCACGAGCACGCGCT
>JADFKG010000025.1 GCA_022565075.1 Chloroflexota bacterium
AGACGGTGCCGAAGAAGAAAGCGTCGAGGGCGAATACCGCGAGGTGTAGTTCGTGGCCGGTGGATAGTGGTCAGTGAGGCCGGGGCGTTAGTGCCCCGGCCCTTTCACGTCACGGCGGGTTCGCCGGCGCCGGTCCAGGCGCTGAAACCGCCGCGGACGCTCATCACACTTTCAGCGACGCGGCCCTGCGCGGCGGCGCTTTAGCCGCTTCGATAAACCACAGATTTATGGTCAGGTTGTTTGCCGCCCTGCTTGCGCCTGCTTGACACGTTCTGGCCGAGGAGTAGGATGGCGGCGACGGGGTGCGGATTCTCCTGCTTGCGGCAGAAGGAGGACGCTCATGCGGCCTGCCCTGACCCCGGTGCACGCCCCAGACCAGCCCGGACAGCGAACGCCAACGCTGCTCCAGGACCTCGGAACTGTCGTCCGCCTCTACGGCACCGTCTTCTGGATGCTGGGCCAGCGGCTGAAACACGGTCAGCGCTGGGAGCAGAAACTCACCACTGAGGTCCTTCGGACGTACGGACTCGGCGCCGGCCAGGATACCGGCAGTGTAGTGCGGCACCCTAACTAGACAATACCTCCCCAACCCCCCTCGGCCCTCCGGTGCGACGTTGAGGAGCGCGCGCCGGAGGGCCAACGTTTGCCTGAGCCGGTCGATGGCTATGCGCGCAGCGTTTCGAGGTCGGCGAAGAAGTCCGGGTAGGTCTTCGCTACGCAGTCCGGACCGAGGATCGTGATCCCCGGCGCGCGCGAGCCGACGACGGCGAAGCTCATCGCCATGCGGTGGTCGTCGTACGTCTCGATCTCGGCCGGACGCACCGTCTCCGCCGGCTCGATACGCAGCACGTCACCTTCGACGACAGCGCCGGCGCCCAGCTTGCGCAGCTCCGCCTGCAGCGCGGCGAGACGGTCGGTCTCCTTGACGCGCCATGTGTGCAAGCCGCGGATGGTTGTCGGGCCGTCCGCCAGCGCGGCGATCGCGGCAAGCGTCATCGCCGCGTCGGGCATCGGCTCCATGTCGACTTCGATGCCCCTCAGACGCTGCGGCCCGCCCACGGTGATCGCATCCGCGGCGAGCGAAACGTCCGCGCCCATGTCGGAGAGCACACGAGCGAAGGCAACGTCGCCCTGCAGGCTCTCCTCGCCGAGGCCCGGAATCCGCACGCTGGCTCCGGGATGCACGGCAGCCGCCGCCATGAAGTAGGTAGCGTTGCTGGCGTCCGGTTCGATCTGGTAGGCGCGAGCTCTGTAGGGTTCGCGCGGGACGCGCAGCTCGGACGGCCGGCCGTCATCGCCATCGCGCGAGATCCGGACGTTGACGCCGAAGAGCGCCATCAGCCGTGCCGTCATCTCGATGTACGGCCAACTCGTCTGCCCGGGCCCGAGCGAGACGACCGCTTCGGCCTCTTTCGTGTACGGCGCGACCATAAGCACGGCTGACAGGTACTGGGACGAGTATGCGGATGGGAAGTGGGCGCTTCCGCCGGGGATTCCCTGCGCCTCGACGACGACTGGCGGGTGGCCGGTCGCTGCCTCATAGCGCACCATCGCGCCGAGCTCCTCCAGCAGCGTCACCAGCTCCGCGATCGGCCGCCGTCGCATGCGTTCGTTGCCATCGAGCCGGTATGTCCCCTCGCCGAGCGCGCAGAGCGCCGTCAGGAAGCGGATCGTCGTGCCGCTGTTGGCACAGGCGATGTTGGCCTTCGACTCGGGCACGGTGCCGCCGCGCCCTTTCACGCTCACGGTCGCTGTCGTGGCGTCGACCTTGAGTTCATAGCCGAGCGCCCGCAGGCCCTCGATCATCACCTCGGTGTCCTCGGCGAAGAGCACGTTCGAGAGTTTCGTGTCGCCGTCGGCCAGCGCCGCGATGACGAGCGCGCGGTTCGTCAGGCTCTTCGACCCGGGCGGCGTGATCGTCGCCTGGAACGGCGTCGCGAACGGCGTGAGGGTGATGCGGTCCATGTCGCTATCGTACCGAAGCGCGCTCCTACGTGCCGCCTAGAACGGCGGCGTCATGAGGCGCCAGAACCACTCGACCGTATCGACGGCGGTGTATCTGTCGAGCCAGCGGCCGACGTGCAACGCGTACTCCTGTGGGAGCTTGATCGCCAGCATGACCGCGAACACGACCGCCAGCTGTCCGCCCTCGTAGCGAAACGGGACGAGGCCGCCATAACGTGGTTCCCGCCGCCACCGCTCGTCGAGGCGAAAGAATTTGACGCCGGCGACGAACACGAACCAGAACTCGAACAGGTTGGGAAAGAAGATCAGCACGTCGCGGTTCTGCGTGACCTCGAAGGCCACGACGCCGATCATCCGATAAACGAAGAGGCCGACAGCGATGTTCCGGGCCGCCCCTTGCCAGCGCAGGGCGACGATGAGAAAGGTAACCATGTAGACCAGGTCGAGCCACTTGTCGAATGCGTGGTAGTTGCTGACGCCGCCCTCGTCCAGGGTGCCCTTCAGGAGGACGTCGAAGTTGTCGACGAGCATGGCGAGGATCGCGCCTGGGAAGGGGAAGAAGAGCACCGGCAACGAGCCGAGGACGCGGTAAACGGCGATGATAATCTCTTCCGTGGTCACCGCCGTATCGTACAGGGCCGTACCTTGACGCGTACGTAAAGGTACTGTAGCGTGCGTGCGAGCGAAGGGAGTGCAGGAGATGCCCACGATCAAGGCCGGCGAAGTAAACCTCGAATACTACGTGGAGGGCGATGGCCCGCCGCTGCTGATGATCATGGGCTTCGCGGGCCAGGCGAACTCCTGGGGTGAGCCGATCATGACTCGCCTGCGGAAGCGCTTCACGTGCATCCGCTTCTCGAACCGCGGCACGGGCGCCAGCGACCGGCCCGACACGCCGTTCACGATCCGCATGATGGCCGACGATGCGATCGCGCTGTTGGACGCCCTCGACATCAGGCAGCCGCACGTCTTCGGCATCTCCATGGGCGGGATGATCTCGCAGGAGATCGTGCTCAACTATCCGGAACGCGTGAACGGTCTCGTCCTCGGCTGTACGACGCCGGGATTCGCGCACGGCGAGATGGCCGCGCCCGAGGTGACAGCGGCGATGACGCCCCAGCCGGGCCTCTCGGTCGAGGAGATGGTGCGCAACTTCTGGACCGCGGTCTGTGCGCCGGCGTTTATCGAGGACAGCGCCGAGTTCCTCGACGAGATGATCGCGACGAACCTGAAGCAAGCGACATCGATGGACACCATCATGAAGCAGGCCGTCGCCATCCAGACTTTCGACTCGTTCGACCGCTTGAGCCAGATCAAGGCGCCCACGCTCGTCATCCACGGCGACATCGACCGGCTGATACCGCCGGCCAACGGCGACGTGCTTGCCGGCGGCATCGCGGGGGCGGAGAAGCTGACGCTGAACGGTGCCGCGCACATGTTCTTCTGGGAGCAGCCCGCAGAGACAGCCGACGCGATCATTGAATTCCTCGCGCGTGTACCCGCAGAGGTTTAAGGAGGAGACGATGACACTCAACGACAAGGTGGCGATCATCACTGGCGCCGCCTCCGGAATCGGCAAGGCGACGTCCCTGGTCTTCGCCCGCGAGGGCGCGAAGGTGCTCTGCGCCGACATCAACGCCGACGGCGCCGAAGCCACCGCGCGGCAGATCGCCGACACGGGCGGCGAGGCGGCCTCGTTCAAGGTGGACGTCGCGGAGGAGCCGCAGGTGCAGGCGATGGTCGCCGACGCCGTCTCTCGCTGGGGCCGGCTGGACACGATCTACAACAACGCCGGCATCGGCACTTTCGGGCCGGTCACCCAGATGTCCGTCGAGGATTGGGACCGCATGCACTCGATCAACCTGCGCGGCGTCTTCCTGGGCACCAAGCACGCCATCCCGGAGATGCTGAAGACGGGCGGCGGCGCCATCGTCAACACGGCCTCCGACGCCGGCCTCATGGGCACGCCGATGCTCTCGGCGTACTGCGCGACGAAGGGCGGCGTCGTCATGTTCACGAAGGCCACAGCCGTCGAGTGGGCCGCGATGGGCGTTCGCATCAACTGCGTCTGCCCGGGCGTCATCCGCACGCCGATCCTTGACCCGATGCTGGAGATGGCCAAGGCCGCCGGCGCGACGCCCGAACAGGTGTGGGAGCGCATGGGGAAGACGCACCCGATCGGCCGCGTGGGCGAGGCGTCTGAAGTGGCCGAAGCGGTGGCGTTCCTGGCTTCGGACCGAGCCTCGTTCATCACGGGCGTGGCGCTTCCCGTGGACGGTGGACTGGCCGGTGGCTTCGCGCCGCGAGAGTCAACGTTCGGTAACGAGTAACGCCTATGGCTCTGGCGCGTGGTATAGACGTTTGTTACCGTGTGCTGGTAGGAACGCCGTATTCGATGCCGCTCGTTAGCGGATACGGGTGAAAGCGAAGCCAATGGCTGAGAAAACCCGTCAAGATAGGGATCGGTTCCCGTCAGGCCCGCGAAGTAGAATGATAAGACTTGGCTGGGGTCTTGTGGTCGTTGCAACTGTGGCGATTACCCTGGCGATGGCCGACGGGGCTGGTGACACGAGCGGCATGGCGGACATGTCGCCAACGCCTACGCTCCCAACCCACACGGCTTGGGGCGACGCGAACTGCGATACCGTAATCACGCCCACGGACGCTCTGGCGATTCTTGTATACGTCGGTGGTTTGCCGCCGTTGAGCCAGGATGAACCCTGTCCAGATGTCGGCAGCCCACACCGCACCCTGGCGCTAGCTTATGGAGATGTGTTCTGTGACGGAGCAGTCGACGCGGGGGATTCCCTTGGCCTCCTTCTAAGCATCGCCCACATCAAACTCCCTCCGGTACCGTTCGGCTGTTTTCAGATCGGCGCGCCGGTTGGCGACTAACCGCACTTCTCCCAACCGATACGCCGTTGTCTTACGGTTCGCTCGACGTCGCGGAGAGTCAGCGTTCGGTAACGAGTAACGCCTATGGCTCTGGCGCGTGGTATAGACGTTTGTTATTATCTTAGCGCGCGCTTGACAAAGCCAGTCACGTAGGTAAAGACTGACCGGTCGTTAGGCCGCAGGAAGGGAACCCCGCCGTGAAGTTCGGCATCATCTACGAACTACAGATGCAAAAGCCCTGGGACGAGAACCAGGAGTATAAGACGTACCACGAGGCCCTCGATCAGGTCGAGCTGGCCGATAAGGTCGGGTTCGACTACCTCTGGGAGGTCGAGCACCACTTCCTCACGGAGTACTCCCACTCTTCCGCGCCCGAGGTCTTCCTGGCCGCGGCCAGCCAGCGCACCAAGAACATCCGCATCTGCCACGGCGTTGCGCTCCTCCCCGGCCCCTTCAACCACCCCATCCGCGTCGCCGAACGCACCGCCGCCCTCGACATCGTCTCCAACGGACGCGTCGAACTGGGCACGGGGCGCTCGATCACGGAACAGGAACTGGGCGGTTTCGGCATCGATCCGGCGGATTCGCGCCCGATGTGGGAAGAGGCCGTGGAGATGATCCCGAAGATGTGGACCCAGGAGTCGTTCAGCTGGGAAGGCGTTCACTTCAAAGTTCCGCCGCGCAACGTCATCCCCAAGCCGATACAGAAGCCGCACCCGCCGATGTGGATGGCCTGCACGCAGCCCGAGAGCTTCCGCATCGCCGGCTCCAAGGGCCTGGGCGCGCTCTCGTTCGGCTTCATCGCCCCGGGCCTTCTGGAGGCGTCGCTCGCTGTCTACCGTGAGGCGTTGAAGAGCGCCAAGCCGGTCGGCGAGTTCGTGAACAACCAGTTCGCCGCGACCACGTTCGCCTGTGTAGCACCGACGGACGAGGAGGCCCTGGAGAACGGGCGGCCGGCGGCTGAGTTCTTTCAGAAGTCGCTGGGCATTCTCTTCGTGCCGTGGGGCAAGAAGAAAAACGTGCCCCCCTCCTATCAGTACTACTCAACGCTGGCGCAGATGGTCGAGAAGAGGCTCGCTGATTCGGACGGGAGCGAGTTCGACGAGGCCTGGGAGTCCGGCGCGATAGCGATCGGCTCGCCGGAGCGCGTGCGCAAAGTTTGTCAGAAATACGCCGACTCTGGCGTCGATCAGCTGATCCTTATGGTGCAAGCCGGTCGTATATCAAATGAGAGCTGCCGACAGACGATCCAGCTCTTCGGTGAGGAGATCATTCCGGCCTTCAAGTAGGCCACCTCACGACAGCATCAACGACGTCAACGACAACGCCCTCACCCCCTTTGGGCGAAGCGGCGGGCCTGGACCCCCTCCCGGCCCGCCGCACCCTTTTGTCCGCCAGTCGCTGCTTCCACAAATCAGGGTCAGCAGTCCACAATTCAGAAGGCCGCCGGGTGAGCCCGTGGGCTATAATGGGATCGCCCACGAGGCCCCGATTTACTGCAATGTGTTATCGATTTAGCAGTTCCCGACCCGCCCTTCCTGCCCGGCCCCGCTGATGTTCACGCACCTCCACACCCACACCGAGTTCTCGCTCCTCGACGGCCTCTCGCGCATTCCGCAGCTGATGGACCGCGCCAAAGAGCTGGGCCAGGAGGCGATCGGCCTGACGGACCACGGCGTCCTCTACGGCGCGATCCAGTTCTACAAAGAGGCGCGGAAGCGCGACATCAAGCCGATCATCGGCATCGAAGCCTACGTCGCGCAGGGATCGCGCCTGGACCGCGACCCGCAGGTGAAGCAGCCGTACCACCTGACGATGCTGGCCAAGAACGAGGCCGGCTACCGCAACCTCCTGGCGCTTTCGACGAAGGCGCACCTCGAAGGCTACTACTACCGCCCGCGCATGGACCGCGAGATCCTGGAGCAGCACAGCGAAGGGCTGATCGTGCTCTCGGGCTGCGCCACGAGCGAGGTCTCGCGACGATTGCTGGAGGGCCGCTTCGATGACGCCGTGAAGGCGGCGCACTACTACAAGGAGCTGTTCGGCGACTACTACATCGAACTGCAGGAACACGGCATCGATGAGCACAAGCAGCTGAGCGTAGAGCTGCTGCGCCTGGCCCGCGAGACTGGCCTGCCGGTCGTCGCGACGAACGACCTGCATTACATCAAGCCGGAGGACGCCAAGTACCAGGACATCCTCCTCTGCATCGGCACGAACGCCAAGGTGCAGGAGGAAAACCGCTTCCGGATGTCGGGCGACGACGGCTGC
Organism: Chloroflexota bacterium; assembly: GCA_022565075.1. Lineage (GTDB taxonomy): Bacteria > Chloroflexota > Dehalococcoidia > SM23-28-2 > RBG-16-64-32 > CF-162. Next base: position 7,132 of record JADFKG010000025.1, read on the forward strand.
TACAGCCTGAAGTCCGAGGACGAGATGCGGGCTCTGTTCCCCGACCTGCCCGAGGCTATCGACAACTCGTGGAAGATCGCCGAGATGTGCGACCTGACGCTGGAGTTCGGCCACATTCGCATTCCACGGGCGCAGGTGCCGCAGGGCCGAACGTCGGACGAGCACCTGGACGACCTCTGCCGCGAAGGCCTGCGGCGGCGCTACCCTGGTGAGCCGGAAGAGGCCGTGCGCCGTCTGGAGTACGAGTTGGACGTCATCCGTCAGACGGGGTTCGCCGACTACATCCTCTGCGTGCAGGACTTTGCGCAGCATGCCCACGAGGAGGGGATCCAGATGGCGCTGCGGGGCTCGGCAGCGGCCTCTATCGCGCTCTACTGCCTGGACGTCACGGACATCGATCCGCTGGAGCACCGGCTGGTCTTCGAGCGCTTCCTCAACGTAGAGCGCAAGGAGATGCCGGACGTTGACATGGACTTCGCTGAAGACCGCCGCGACGAGATGATCCGCTATGCGGCCGAACGCTATGGCCACGACCGCGTCGCGCAGATCATCACCTTCGGCACACTGGGCGCGAAGGCCTCGATCCGCGACGTCGGCCGCGCCCTCGGCATGAGCTACGGCGACGTCGACCGGATTGCGCGCCTCGTGCCCAGCATGCCCGCATCGTTCGGCACGATGACGATCGAGGCGGCGCTCAAGGAAAGCGCCGACCTCAAGCAGGTCTACCAGACAGACCCTGCGGTCGCCAAGCTGATCGACACGGCCCGCGAGCTGGAAGGCGTCGCCCGTCACGCCAGCACGCACGCCGCCGGCGTCGTCATTGCACCCGAGCCGCTGGCCAACATCGTGCCGCTGCAGCGCCCATCGTCCGGCAACGAGGATGCGCTGCCGACGACGCAGTTCGCGATGGGGGACGTGGCCGAGTTGGGCCTCCTCAAGATGGACTTCCTGGGCCTCACGAACCTGACGATCCTGGCGGCGGCCTGCAAGGTGATCAAGGCGTCACAGGGCGTCGAGATAAGCTTGAAAAACCTGCCCGACGGTGACGAAAAGGTCGCCCAGATGCTATCGCGCGGCGAGACGTTCGGCGTCTTCCAGCTGGAATCGGCCGGCATGCGCCGCCACGTCCAGGACCTGAAGCCGAACCACATCAAGGACCTGGCGGCGATGGTCGCCCTCTACCGCCCGGGGCCGATGGAGCACATCCCCACCTACATCAACGCCAAGCACGGCCGCGAGAAGGTCCGCTACCCGCACCCTGACCTCGGCGAGATCCTGGACGAGACGTATGGCGTCATCGTCTACCAGGACCAGGTGTTGCTGATCGCCCAGAAGTTCGCCGGATACACCCTCGGCGAGGCAGACGTCATGCGCAAGGCGATGGGCAAGAAGATCCGCTCGATCATGAAGCAGCAGGAGCAAAAGTTCCTGGCCGGCGCCGCCCAGAACGGCTACTCCGAGGCCGACGCCCAGGCGATCTTCGATCTGATACTGCCGTTCGCCGGATACGCCTTCAACAAGGCCCACTCCGTCTCCTATGGCATCATCGCCTACCAGACCGCTTACCTGAAGGCGAACTTTCCCGAAGAGTATATGACCGCCGTCATGATGATGGCGGGCACCCACGAACGGATCGCCGAGGCCTACGGCGAGTGCGTCCGCCTGGGCATCGCCGTCCTGCAGCCGGACGTCAACGCCAGCGAGGCTAACTTCTCGCTCCAGACCGGCGAAGACGGCGCGAAGGCGATCCGCTACGGCCTGGCACGCGTGAAGAACGTTGGCGAGGGCAGCTGCGAGGGGATCGTCGCCGCGCGGCGCGAGGGTGGCCCCTTCAAGAGCCTGGACGACTTCTTCGAGCGCGTCGACGGCAAGTTCCTGAACAAGCGCGGGCTGGAGTGTCTGGCGAAGGCGGGCGCCTTCGACGGCCTCGCCGAGCGCGCGACTTTGCTGGCCAGCCTCGACCGCATGGTCACGTTCGCCCAGAGCGCGCAGAAGCAGCGGGAGGCCGGCCAGACGTCGCTCTTCGACCTGTTGGACGAAGACGAGCCGGCGCTGCAGGGCCCGCAGCTGGAGGACGTGCCGGCGGCGACGAAGCAGCAGCGACTGACGTGGGAGAAAGAGCTGCTGGGCATCTACCTCTCAGAGCATCCGTTCGCCAGGGCCTCGGAAGAGCTCTCGGCGCTGCTCGACTGCAACCTCGTGGCGCTCAACGCCGAGTTCGCCGGCGGCGACGTGATCATCGGCGGTGTCGTGACGGCGATCCGCACGCTGATGACCCGCGACGGCCGCTCGTTCATCGCCGCCACGCTCGAGGATCAGACGGGTGGCATCGAGGTCACCGTCTGGCCGGAGACGCTCGAAGCGACGCGCGATCTGTGGGTCGACGGCAACGTGCTCGTCATCAGCGCCCGCGTCAAGCTGCGCGACGACCGCCTATCGGTGGCGGTGAACCGCGCCGCCCCCTTCACCGAAGGCAGCCCGTTCGATCCATCGTCCGTGCTGCCCGATCTCTCGGCCCCTCAGACGCCGGACTACCAACGCTACGGCAATCGCCGGCGAAAGGGCGGCGGCGGAACGAACGGTGGCACCCAACCGAGCGACGGCGGCGCGGCGAACGGAAGCGACAACGGAAACGGCAAAGCCCCAATGCAGCCGCAGCTGAAGATCGTGATCGACGAGACGGACGACCCGGACGGCGACGCCGAGCGTATGCGCGCACTGATCGCGGCCGTTCGCGAGAGCAGCGGCACGCAGACCGCGCGCCTCTCGGTGCGTCAGCGCGACGGCGAGGAAGTTGCCCTGGAGCTGCCAGCCGTCGCGCCCTCACCGGAGCTGACGCGCCGCCTGAGCGAGATCATCGGCCCCTGGGGCGCGGTCTACGGCTAAGACAGGCGTCTCGCCCACGAGACGCCTCAGCGAGCGCCCTCTGCGCGCAGTAGCGCGTCCTTCATCGGCAGGCCGCCGCCGTAGCCGTGGAGCGAGCCGTCGCTGCCGACGACGCGGTGGCAGGGCACGAAGAGCGGCCACGGGTTCGTCGCCATGACGCGCCCGACTGCGCGCGCGGCACGTGGGTGTCCCACCTGCTCGGCGAGCCAGCCGTAGCTGCGGGTCTCGCCGGCCGGTATGCGCGCGCACTCCTCCAGCACGGCGCGGCGAAACGGCGTGATCCCCGTCCAGTCGAGGCGCACACCGTTGGACGCCGGGCGGCCAGCCACGAGAGCGCTGACGGCGGCCGGAATCTCGCCGAGATCTGCGTCGGGCGCAGGCGCGTCCGCGCCGAGGTCGGCCATCCGCTCGATCGCTTGAGTACGGCTGGGCAGCGGCAGTTCGACGGCGCGCAGGCCGTCCTCTGAGAGCGCAACGCCCACCCAGCCCAGGCCGGTCTCGATCGTCGCGTACTTGAGTGAATCGGCCACCGTGTGCCTCCTGCTCCGTCGCAATACGGCGCGATTATAGCATCGGCGAGCGGCGCGGCGAGGAACCTCTTACATTCGTCCGCGTTACTCTAATGAAGTGCGCCTGATCGTCCCGTTACTCGTCGCCATCCTGTTGGCCGCCTGCGGAGGAGGCCAGGCCGCGCCGACCGACACACCCTCTCCGACGCCCTCGCCAACGCCGACACTCAGCCCGACGCCCACACCGTCGCCGCCGCCAACGCCGTCGCCATCACCAACACCGACGCCGTCACCCGCGCGAACGCCCCCGCCCGGCGCCGGCATCGACCTCACGGGGAGCCACACGAAGCAGGGCGGCTTCCTCGCGGTGCGCTGGCGTCAAGCACCTGAGGTTGCGGGCGACCCGGCGGTGGTGCTAGCCGGTGTCTCCTACCCGATGCTGCGCAAGGCCGACGTCTGGTACACGTATATCGGCCTGCCGACGTGGTTCTCCGTCGGCGGCTATCCGATGGAAGTCTACGCCGGCGAGCAGGTCATCGTCTCGGGCTGGCTGGAGGTGAGCGCCGGCGGGTTCGCCTTCGAATCGATCACGCTGCCGCCGGCCTCGAGCGACTTGCTCAGGGACCAGGCCCGCATCGACGAGGAGCGCCAGCGCGTCGCGGGCATCCTCGCCGGGTTCACGCCGGAACGCTACTGGAGCGGCGCCTGGATCACGCCGGCGGCGGGCGTCGTCAGCGATGTGTTCGGCACGCAGCGGTCGATCAACGGCGGCGCCTACTTCCCGCATTCGGGACTCGATATCGCGAACGACGAAGGCACGCCGATCTACGCCGCCGCCTCGGGCGTCGTGGCGCTGGCCGAGGAGCTGTTCCTGTACGGCAACGCGGTGATCCTGGACCATGGCGCCGGCGTCTTCAGCGGCTATAACCACATGACGAGCCTGGCGGTGTCAGCGGGCGGTTTCGTGAACCAGGGCGACCTCATCGGTTATATGGGCGAGACTGGTCTGGTCACCGGGCCGCACTTGCACTGGGAAGCGGTCGTCCACGGCGTGCGCGTCGATCCAGCGCTCTGGACGCTGGGCGGCGTCGAGCCCTAGACGTCGAGCGTGTGGAGCACGATCGCCGCCGCCACGATGGCAGCCGTTTCGGACCGCAGCACCTGGCGGCCGAGCGTCACCAGCGCCGCGCCTGACTCGCGCGCGAGAGCGATCTCCTCCTCGGTGTAACCACCCTCGGGACCGATGAAGAGGCTCACCGTCTGCGGCCTCTCCGGCAGCGCGCGCAGGTAGTCCGCGAGACGGTTCGCGCGCTCCGACTCATACGGCACGACGAGAAGTCCGGGCGCGCCCGCGAGCGCCTCCTCGAACGGCAGCGGCGGATCGATCGCCGGCAACCGCCCACGGCCGCACTGCTCTGCGGCCTCGACGACGAGGCGACCCCAGCGCTCGGCCCGCCCCCGCGAGGCCTCGTCGATCTGAGAGCGGGCGTTAATCACAGGCACGAAGCGGGCAACGCCGAGTTCCGTGCCCTTCTCGAGCGCGATGTCGAAGCGGTTGGGCCGGATCAGCGACTGGTAGAGGACGACTTCGATCGCCGACTCCGGCGGTGACGGGCGCTCGCCCGTGACGACGCCCATGACGGCGTTGGCGCTGACGTCCGTCAGCTCGACCTCGAACTCTCGCTCGCCACCCTCCGTCAGAACGACGAGATCGCCGCGGCGCAGGCGCAGGACGCGCGCCAGCCGGCGCGCCAGGGGGCCGGACAGCGTTATGTTGCGTGCCTCCAGCGTCCCGGCCGGGACGAAAAAGCGGCGCGGTCCGTCAGCCATCATGAGTCCCGCCGTGCCAAGATCGTCCGCCAGACGCCGTCCTCGACCACGCGTTCGGTGCGCAGCCCGTTCGCCCCGAAGGCGCGCCCGAGGCTGTCCACTCTGTCCTCCAGGAAGCCGCCGGCGATCAGCCGGCCGCCGGGCTTGAGCACGCTGGCCAGCGCCGGCGCCAGCCTTTCAAGCGCCAGCCCGCTGATGTTTGCCAGCGCCAGATCGAACGTTTCGTCCGGCGCGCCCTCTTCTTCGATCGTCCCGATCCGCACTTCGATCGCTTTGGCGACGCCGTTGTCCGCGGCGTTCTGAGCCGCCACCTTGATCGCCTGTGGATCGGTGTCGAGCGCAAGCACGTGCCGGGCACCGAGGAAGACCGCGGCGATGGAGAGAATGCCGGAGCCGCAACCGAGATCGAGCACGGCTGCGCCGCCTGGGCCGATCTCCTCCAGCGCCCGCAGGCACATCGCCGTCGTCGGGTGCTGGCCGGTGCCGAACGCCATGCCCGGGTCGATGCGAACGACGATCTCTCCCTCGCGGGGCTTGTACTCGATCCAGGAAGGCACGATGACGATGCCGTGACCGATGCGCTGGACGCCGAAGTGCTTCTTCCAGGCGTCGCGCCACTCGGTCTCGCGCAGACGCTTCGGTCGCTGCCAGACGAGCGGCCGGTCGAGCGGCGCAGCCTGGAGCGCAAGCCTCAACGCGTCACCGATCCGCGAGGCGTCTTCGGCGGCCGGAACGTAGCCCTTGACGAGAGCCGGCGCATCCCCGTCAAGCACGTACGTCTCGGTCTCTCGATCGAACCGCGAGGGCGCCTCGATGGCCACGCCCTGGGAACAGGCCTGGCGGAAGGCGTCGGCAACGAGCTCGGCGTCGATGCCGGCAGTCTCGACGGAGATTTCGGTGAGGGAATCGGGACGGGGGTCGGGCGCGCTCATGCGACGGCCGCAGCGCCGCTAGCCGAGCGCGTCTTTGAGCTTGCTGAGGAGGCCCTTGTCGACGCCAACGGGGGTTCCGAAGCTCTCGGCCAGCTGATGCAGGAGTTCTCGCTGCTCGTCGCTGAGGTCCGTCGGCACCTTCAATTCGACGCGCACGAGGAGGTCGCCGCGGCCACCACCGTGGAGGCGCGGGATCCCCTTGCGCCTGATCGTGAACACGCGTCCGCTCTGAGTTCCGGCAGGCACCTTCAGGGCGGCCGGCTCGCCGTCGAGCGTCGGGATCTCGGCCTCGAAGCCAAGCGCGGCCTGGGCCGGGTTCATCTCCAGGTCGAAGATGAGGTCCTCCTCCTGGCGCGAGAAGAACTCGTGCGGCGCGACGTCGATGTAAACGTAAAGGTGGCCGGGAGGACCGTCGTTCAGGCCGCTGTCGCCCTCGCCGGAGAGACGCATGCGCGAGCCGTCGTTCACGCCCGCCGGAATGGTGACGTTGAGCCGGTGCGACTTGCGCTCGCGGCCCTGACCGCGGCACTCGTTGCAGGGATCGGTGACGATGCTGCCTTCGCCGTGACAGCGACCGCAGGTCGCGATGTTCACGAACTGCCCGAAGACGCTGCGGCTGCTGCGCCGCACCTGACCAGCGCCATCGCACGTCGGGCAGCGCTGCGGCGACGAACCCGGCTCGCTGCCGGAGCCCGAGCAACGCTGGCAACGCTCGATGCGCTCGACCTCGATCACTCGGTCCGTGCCGAAGGCCGCTTCCTCAAACGTCAGCTCGATGTCACCGCGGCGATCGCCGCCCCGCTGGGCCTCGCGCCGCCGCCGTCCGGTGGAAGTGCCGCCGAAGAAGGCGTCGAAGATGTCGCCGAAGCCGCCAGAGTCCGCTCCCTCGAAGCCGCGTCCGGAGTCCAGCCCGGCGTGGCCGTAGCGGTCGTAGGCGGCGCGCTTCTCTGGATCGGAGAGCACCTCGTACGCTTCGCTGATCTGCTTGAACCGAGTCTCGGCGCCGTCTTCCTGGTTGCGGTCCGGGTGGAACTGCATCGCCAGGCGGCGGAACGACTTCTTGATCTCAGCGGCCGCTGCCGTGCGAGTGACGCCGAGGACCTCGTAGTAGTCAGCCTTTGCCGTAGTCACGAAAGATATTGTATCAGCGCCCGCCTCTAGCGACAGACGTTGACACACGCCCATCGTAGGGGCAGCGCAACGAAAGAGACGGGCCGCGTGGCCCGCCTCTCGCTTCGTGTACGCGTGGAGTCCGGCTAGACTTCCATCATTTGGGCAACCTTTTCGCGGTGGTAGTCCGCGTCGCCCCACATCAGCTCCATCCACTTCTGGCGGCGGAAGTAGAGCTGGATCTTGTACTCCTTCGTGAAGCCGATGCCACCGTGGATCTGCTGGCCGTGCGCCACCACGCGGCGGCTGGCGTCGGAAGCCCAGGCCTTGGCCATCGAGATCATCAGGTCGGCGTCGTCCTCGCCCTCGGCCAGGCTCCAGGCGGCCTTGTAGGTGATGAAGCGCGAGCCGTCGACGTCGATGACGGCGTCGGCGAGCTTGTGCTGGATCGCCTGGAATGAGCCGATCGGCCGGCCGAACTGCACGCGCTCCTTGGCGTAGTTGAGCGTCGTGTCGAAGTCCATCTGCGACAGGCCGACGAGGTAGGCGCAGGCCGCCACCGTGGCGACCCTGGACACTTTTTCGACGATCTCCCAGCCCTTGCCCTCGCTGCCGAGGACGTTGGCCGCGGGGACCTTGACGTTGTCGAAGATGACTTCGGACTGCTTGTCGGCGGCGATCGTCTTCAGCTGCTCGAACTTGATGCCGTCCGACTTGGAGTCAACGATGAACAGCGTGATGCCGTCCTCGCCCTTGCCGCCTGTGCGCGCGACCACGACCATGTAGTCGGTGACGTGGGCGTCGGGGACGAAGAGCTTCGTGCCGTTGAGCACGTAGTCGCTGCCGTCCTTCTTCGCCTCCAGCGTCACGCCGTCAGCGGTCCACTTGGCGGAAGGCTCGGTCAGGGCCATCGTCATGATCGTCTCGCCGGCGGCGATCTTCGGCAGGTACTGCGCCTTCTGCTCGTCCGTCCCGGCCTCCATGATCGGCACGGCGCCGAGGACGACGGTGCTGATGAAGGGCCCCGGTACGAGCGCCCGGCCGAACTCCTCAAGGAGCACGACCAGCTCGCAAATCGTCATGGCCGCGCCGCCCTGGTCCTCCGGGATGATCAGGCCCATCCAGCCCTGCTCCGCCATCTTCTTCCAGAGGTCGGGCGAGTATCCCTGCTCGTCCTCTTCCATCTCTCGCACGAGACTCTCCGGGCATTCCTTCTCCAGGAAGTCTCGGGCGAAGTTCTTCAGCATCTCCTGCTGTTCGTCTAGACCCAGGTCCATGGGGCGTCCTCCTCGTTGCCTTGTCTACTGGCGCGGTAGCCCGAGGCCCCGCATAGCGATGATGTTCTTCTGGATTTCGGTCGTGCCGCCGCCCACGGCCAGCCCCGTCTGCCAGAGGTACTGGCGCTCGAAGCGGCCCTTCAGCGGTGCGTACTTGTCCTGGTGGTCGAGCTGGCCGTACAGGCCCATGATCTCGAGGCCCGAGCGGGCCATCCGCAGCTGCATGTCGGTGTTGAACAGCTTGGCGATCGATGCTTCGTAGTTTGGAACCGCGCCACGGGACTGCAGCGTGACGACGCGGTATGAGAGCAGGCGTCCCAGCTCCGCCTCGATCGCCGCGTCGCTCAGGCGTGAGCGCACGCGCGACTCGTCGATCAGGCGGTGGCCGTTCCAGGGTGTGTCGGCGCAGTACTGCACCAGGTCGCGCACCATGCGGCCGGCGCCGACCGCGCCACCGATGGACGAACGCTCGAAGTCGAGCGTCGTCGCCGCCATGTACCAGCCGCGGTTCTCCTCGCCCAGGAGGTTCGCGCGGGGCACACGGACGTTGTCGAAGAAGACTTCGTTGAAGGCGTGGTTGTCCATCATGTCGATCAGCGGCGTCGTCGTCAGGCCCTGCGCCTTCATGTCGACGAGGAAGTACGAGATGCCCTTGTGCTTGGGCGCCTCGGGGTCGGTGCGCGCGATGAGGATCATCCAGTCGGCGTAGTGGGCGCCGGAGGTCCATATCTTCTGGCCGTTGATCACGTAGTCGTCGCCGTCGCGCACGGCGCTCGTCTTCAGGCTGGCGAGGTCGGAGCCGGCGTTGGGCTCGGAGAAGCCCTGGCACCACATGACGTCGCCGGCGGTGATCTGCGGCAGGAAGCGCTGCTTCTGCTCGTCGGTGCCGTAGACGATGAGCGTGGGACCGACCCAGCCGGTGCCGATCGTCGAGTAGCCCATCGGCGCGCTGGCCTCCGCCATCTCTTCGTTGAAGACGAGCTGCTCGAAGACGGAGAGGCCGAGGCCGCCGTACTCTTTCGGCCAGTGCGGGGCCACCCAGCCCTTGGTGGCGAGCCGCTGCGCAAACTTTTTGTAGACGTTCATATTCTCCGAGTCACCGGACATGCGCTCACCCGGCACGTGATCGGGCAAGTTCGTCTTCAGCCAGTCACGAATCTCCTCGCGAAAGGCCTGTTCCTGGGGCGTAAAACGAAAGTCCATAGG
>JADFKG010000169.1 GCA_022565075.1 Chloroflexota bacterium
TTCTGCAGATGATGGAGAACGCCGGTCGATGCCTCGCAGACCTTGCGCGAAGCCGGTTTTTCGGTGGGGATCCGCGAGGTCAGCGTGTGCTCGTCCTCGCCGGAACCGGAGGGAACGGCGGCGGCGGTCTGGTATGCGCCCGCCGGCTGCACAACTGGGGCGCCAGCGTCCGCGTCCTGATGACGGCCGACCCACAGCGGCTCGGCGAGGTCCCGCGTCAGCAACACTCAATACTTGAGCGGATGGGTCTCGCGGCTGACGTGGCTGAGGAACAGACGGAGCTGCCGGATAGCGATCTGGTCGTTGATGCGCTGATCGGGTACAGCCTCAGCGGCGCTCCGTCGGGCGTTTCGGCGTCACTGATTCGCAGAGCCAACTCACAGACGGCGCCTGTGCTGTCGCTTGACGTGCCGAGCGGCGTCGACACGACGGCAGGCACTGTCTACGATCCGTCTGTCCGCGCGACCGCGACGATGACGCTGGCCCTGCCAAAAGAAGGCCTGCGAACGACGGAGGCGCGAGATGCGGTGGGCGAGCTTTACCTGGCTGACATCAGCGTTCCGCCTGCTCTCTACGCCGGCACCAACCTTGGTCTCGATGTCGGGCCGCTCTTTCACTCCGCCGATGTCATTCGCATCTGGTAGACGCCGACGCCGGGCATACTTAACGCGGCCTGGGGGGCAAAGAGATGGAGCGGAAGACGGGATTCGAACCCGCGACCCCCTCCTTGGCAAGGAGGTGCTCTACCACTGAGCCACTTCCGCTCGCGATCTCCATTATACGCCCGCCCTATCGCCTCGCAAGCGTTCTTGACGCCCGCTGTTCGGCGCTTTAGCCTGCGGTTTAGCGACTCTATGGAGGGATTCCCATGCCCCGTCTCAAGGCCGTAATCGACATCGACGCCCCACGCGAGCACGTGTTCGCAGCGGCGGAGCCGTTAAAGATGCCCGAATGGACGGTTCACGTCTCTGAGGTGACCGTGACGGAGGGCGACGGCAAGACAGCCGGCACCAAGGATCGCACGATCATCAAAGTCACTCCGCGCGAGAACACGCTCGAGAGTGAATGGACGGAATACCGCCCCGGCGAGGCCTGGGCGCGCACCTTCACGGGCTACCTGAAGGGCGAAGAGCGCATCAGTCTGGCGGAGGTGGACGGGCGCACGCGCCTCGAATGGACGTACAATTACACGCCGCCGTTCGGTTTCATCGGCAAGATCGGCGCGCTGCTTGTGACGTCCCGAGTCGTGCAGAACAACATGGAATCGTCGCTAGAGACGCTGAAGCGCGAACTCGAACTCTAGCCGCGCGGTAGTCCCAGCGCGCGGATCGCGATCAGGTCACGCTGCACCTCCGAGGTGCCGGCGCCGATCGTCTCCTGCACCGCCGAGAGGAAGTTGTGCGACGTTGCGCCCTCGTAGGGAGCGCGTGGGTCGTTCTCCGTCAACGGGCCGTAGAGGCCGAGGAGGCTGAGGCTCGTCTCGTAGAGGCGCTGGGCGAACTCCGTGTTGAACAGCTTGACCATCGCCGCCTGGCCGCGGTACTCGCGATCCTCTGTGTGCATCTGGACGGCGCGCTCCAGAAGCAGCTCGGCGATCTCGTACTCGACGCGCAGGCCTCCGACCTTCTGGCGGACGCGGTGTGACCAGCCTTCGGCGCCGTTCGCCTTCGCTCGTCGCACGGCGCCGACCAGCGTGCGCCAGTGCACGTACGCGCGGTAGATCGTGATGCGTTCGACGCCAAGAGCTGATCCGAGCAGGGACCAGCCTTCGCCCTCGCCGCCGATGCGCTCGGCGACTGAGACGCGGACGTCCTCGAACACGACTTCGTTGAACCAGTGCTTGTCCAGCAGGTTGACGATTGGGCGAATCTCGATGCCGGGCTGCTTCATGGGGACAACGAACATCGAGATGCCGGCGTGGCGAGAGCTTTCGGGGTCGGTGCGAGCGGCGAGCCAGCAGTAGTCGCTGGACTCTGCGCCGCTGGTCCAGATCTTGCGGCCGTTGATCACGTAGTCGTCGCCGTCGCGGACGGCTTTCGTCTCGAGCGACGCCAGGTCTGACCCGGAACCGGGCTCCGAGTAGCCAAGGCAGAACGTGGCCTCGCCGCGCGCCATCTCTGGCAGGTACCGCTGCTTCTGCTCCTCGGTTGCGGCGTGCATGAGCAGCGGCGCGACGATGACGCGTGACATCGCGTCGCTGGCCGGGCCCCCATGCAGCGCGACCTCTTTCTCGACGAGGAACTGCTCCTTAATCGGCCGGCCGCCGCCCCCGTACTCCTTCGGCCAGGAGAGCGCCAGCCAGCCTTTCGCGCCGAGCTTGCGCTCGAAGTCACGCGCCGGCATGTAGCCGGGTGGCATCGGTCGCGGATCGGAGTCGTGGTCGGTTCCGAGCTCAGCGATTAGCCATTCGTGTGCTTCCTGGCGCAGCGCTTCCTCGTGCGGGGCGAGTCTAAACTCCATGGCGACCCCGATTATACCCGCCGTCTCGTGGCGTATGGGATAATGATGAGCAGGCGAGGAATCGCCTATGGAGGGGTCCGGCCCACGAGAGTAGACGAAGGCGAGTAGTTGGAAGAGATCGACCTCCTGGTCATCGGCGGCGGCACCGGCGGTTACACGGCCGCCATCAGGGCCGCGCAGCTCGGCCTCACGGCCGCCATCGTCGAGGCGGACAAGGTTGGCGGCACCTGCTTACACCGCGGTTGCATCCCCACCAAGACCTGGCTCCACAGCGCAGAGGTCCTGACCCGGACCCGCAACGCCGCTACGTTCGGCGTCCAGACATCCGAGCCGTCGCTCGACTATCCGGCGATGCGCGCCCGCCAGCAGGCCGTCGTCGACACCCTGCACAAGAGCATTCGCTCGGTCATCGGCAAGCATAAGATCGAGATCATCGAAGGTCGCGGCACGATCGTCTCGCCCAACGAGGTCGCTGTCGGCGAGCGGCGGATCCGAGCGGAGCACATCGTCGTCGCCACGGGCTCGCGCCCTAAGGGGCTGCCTGGCCTCGAGCCTGACGGCGCCCGTATCTTGACCAGCGACGAACTTCTGGAGCGCGAGGAGGCGCCGAGATCGATCGCGATCATTGGCGGCGGTGCGATCGGCTGCGAGTTCGCCTCGTTCTTCGCCGACATCGGCAGCGAAGTCACGCTGATCGAGGCGCTGCCGACGCTGGTGCCGCTCGAAGACGGTGACGCGGGCAAGGCCGTGGCGAAGGCGTTCGTTGCGCGCGGCGTCAACGTAATGACGTCGGCGAAGGTGCTGGCGGACCGGACGCGCTCGTACGACAGCGTCGTCGAAGTGACGGTTGAGCACGAGGGCGCCGAGAAGCAGTTGCAGGCCGAGATTCTGCTCCTGGCAGTGGGCCGCGAGGCGGTGACCGATGGTCTGGGCCTCGAGAACACGAAGATCGAAGTAGAGAGCGGCTGGGTCAAGGTCGACGAGACGTACCGGACCGCTGAGCCCAGCATATACGCGATCGGCGACGCGATCGGCGGGCTGCTGCTCGCGCACGTCGCCGGCGCCGAGGGGTTTATCGCAGCAGAGGCGATTGCGGGCAAGGAAGCGCAGAGGCTGGACTACGACCGGGTTCCGCGCGTGACGTACAGCAACCCGCAGGTGGCCGCTGTCGGCCTGACACTCGCCGAGGCGAAGAAGCGGGGCCTGAACGCGAAGTCGCAG
>JADFKG010000026.1 GCA_022565075.1 Chloroflexota bacterium
GACGCCGATGATCGGGCTCATGATCGAGCTGACCTGGAACTTGAGGAAGCGCTGACCGATCCAGCCGTCGCGCGGGCGCCAGCGGAACGTCCAGCGGTCGTGCAGATTGAACTGGCAGATGATGGCGATCTCCACCGCGACGATCGAGGCGATGAGCAGCCGGATGTCCGAGTGGGTGAAGAGGCCGAGGTCCGTCGAGGTGTCCTGGCTCGGCAGGAACCAGAAGACGGGCGCGTCGTAGACGAGGAAGAGGAAGAACTGGAAGATCAGGAAGCCCACGCCGCCGACGATGACGAACTTCACGAACGTCGTGGGCAAGTGCAGCCGGCGGGCGAGCCTGGCTGCGGCCGTCGTCCCTTCCTCTGCTTCGCGGTCGTCTTCGGTGTGCATAGCGATCGTTCCGATTATATCGGTCGGGGCCTACTACGGTTGGACGGCGGCCGCGCGACGTCCGTTGCAGGCGGGCTCAGGCGTGATCGCGCCAGGGACGCTCGCGGCGCATGCGGACGAGGCCGCGCACGTCTTCCATGATCGTGCCACCGATCTTTACGCGCGTGTCCGTGTCTTCGACCCAGCGCACGGGCACGTCCTTGATGCGGTAGCCCATCTTCTCAGCGAGGATGAGCAGCTCCGTGTCGAAGAACCAGTTGTTGTTCTCGATTCGCGGCAGGACGCGCTCGGCCACCTCGCGACTGATCGCCTTGAAGCCGCACTGGGCGTCGCTGAAGCGCGTGAAGAACATGCCCTTGATCATGGTGTTGTATCCGGACGTCAGGATCCGCCGCTTGAGCGAGCGCGTCACCCGCGCCCCCTTCATCAGCCGCGAGCCGATCGCGACGCCGTAGCCGTCTTCGGCCACGGCTTTCGTCAGCGCCGGAAACGCCTCGAGACCGGTCGAGAGGTCGACGTCCATGTAGGTGCGGACTTCGGCGTCGCCCTCGCCCCAGACCTGCTTGAGGGCGAAGCCGCGGCCTTTGCGCTCGATACGGACGTACTCCACCTCTCCCGGGAACTGCTTCTCGAGTTCGCGGCTGACGGCTGGCGTATCGTCGATCGAGGCGTTGTCGGCGATGCGGATGCGCCAGTCGTACGGAAAGTCGGCGCCGGCGAGGAAGGCACGCAGCTCCGGGATCGACTGCGGTAGAGCGCGCTCTTCGTTGTAAACGGGGATCACGACGTCGACGCGGGTCATCGCGCACATCGTATCGGCTCGCTTCGTGCCGGTCGAGCGCTGCCTGTCAGAGGATGATGCGCCGCGGCTGTCCGGTGGCGGTGCGGCGGAAGTTGTGGAAGACGAAGTGGCCGTTCTCATACGCGACATAACACCTGCGCCCGCCCTCGGCCGCTGCGGCCACGTCGCGCACGGCCGCCTCGGCGTCCCCTCGTAGAGTGTCCGTCAGTGCAAAGACTTCCGTCTCGAGCACGGTCTGCACCTGTGCGGCCGCCAGCTCGTTGAGCCAGCCGGTTAGCAGCTCCGCCCAGCCGAGGTGGAAGGCGTTATCGGCGAAGCCGGCGGCTATCTTCTGGTGGTTCGTGCCGGGCGCGATGAAGAGCGTGCTGGGGCCGAAGTTGGGCAGCGCCAGGTCGGACAGCAGCCGGTAGAGCATATCGAGCCGTTCGTCGGCCGCCAGCGCCGAGCTCGTGCGAAAGTTTCCTATGTCGAAAGCGATGGCGGTGCGCTCCTTTGTTCGCGTCACGGCGCTGGCGAACCACTCTTCGTACTCGGCAAAGCCGTCGGCGATCAGTGAACGCTGGACGGCGATGCAGTCGAGTGCTGATCGGAGGAGCGGCGTGGCCGATGAGTACGACGCTCTCATCGTGACGGCAGAGGCGTCGGCGAGAGAGGAGAAAGCGCGTGACCACATCGTGAAGAGACCGGCTGCCTGCGGCGAGCGCGCCCTGGCGTTGGCCGCGACGACCTGCAGCTGCACGTTCATCACGCGCTCGAAGAGGAAGAGGTCGTCCGGGAGGAGGAAGTTCGTCTGGCGGTGGGCGTCGAGCACCGCCGCTGTCGCCGACGTTGGCCGTGGCGGCGGCGAATATCGCTCCGGGAACGCCTCCAGCCGGAAGCGGAGCTTCGGCCGCGGCTTGTCGTCGGTCACCTGGGGCTACTGCCAGCCTTTGGTGGCGCCCTCGATCATCGCCAGCGGGCCGATGGGCCACTTGAAGCCGTAGACCATCGCCTTGTTGATGTCCTCCGGGCTGGCGATGCCTTCCTCCAGCACCTTCTGCGCCTCGCGGACGGCGGCGAAGTAGATGCGGTTGGCGATGAAGCCGTAGCGCCCCGGAGCGTCCTTGACGCGTACCGAGGCCTTGCCCGCCCGGCTGCACAAGTCTTCGATCGCAGCGATCGTCTCTTCCGCCGTTTCGGGCGCGTGGACGATCTCGACGAGCTGCATGACGGGCGCCGGGCTGAAGAAGTGCATGCCGACGAACCGCGGCCGCCTCGCCTCCGACACGCCCTTGTTGATGTCGGAGATGGCGAGCCCGGAGGTGTTCGAGGCGAAGATCGCCTCCGGCTTGACGGCCTCGTCGAGCTCCGCGAAGACCTTCTTCTTGAGGTCGAGCTCTTCGGGGACTGCCTCGATGATGAGGTCGACGCCGGCGAGGTCCGCGACGTCCGTCGTCCAGGAGAGGCGCGAGAGCGCGGCGTCGGCCTCTTCCTGCGTCGTTTTGCCGCGCTCGACGCCGCGGTTGAGGCCGTACCGCCCCTCTACGATCGTCGCGCGGGACTTGGCGATCATCTCGTCGTTGACGTCGCGGATCGTGACCTGCGCGCCGCCGACAGCCAGCGCCTGGCCGATGCCGGAGCCCATGACGCCGCCGCCGATGATGCCAATCGTTTCGATGCTCACGGGGTTCCTCCTTCAGTGGCGGGCCGCCCCGCCTGCGAATCTATACTACGCCCGCGACTGGGCCAACGCCGAGCCGCCGGCGTAGCGTGCGCGGTCGCCCAACTCCGCTTCGATGGCGAGCAGGCGGTTGTACTTGGCGGTGCGTTCGCCCCGGGCGGGGGCGCCGGTCTTGATCAGGCCGGCGCCTGTGGCGACGACGAGGTCGGCGATCGTTGTGTCCTCGGTCTCGCCGCTGCGGTGGGAGATCACAGAAGTCCAGCCGGCGCGGCTCGCCTCGGCGATCGCGTCCAGCGTCTCGGTCAGGGTGCCGATCTGATTGAGCTTGATCAGCACGCTGTTCGCCGCCTCTTGCCGGATGCCCTCGCGGATGCGCTCGACGTTCGTCACGAAGATGTCGTCTCCGACAAGCTGCACGCGGTCGCCCAGGCGCGCGGTCAGCGACCGCCAGCCGTCCCAGTCCTCCTCCGCCATGCCGTCCTCGATGGAGACGATCGGGTAGCGGCGGCACCAGTCGGCCCAGAGGTCGACCAGCTCGTCAGCCGTGAGCGTGCGCCCTTCGCGCTTCAGCTCGTACTTGCCGTCTGACCAAAGCTCCGATGTTGCGGGATCGAGCGCGATGGCGATCTGCTCGCCGGGCGTGTAGCCGGCGGCCTCGATCGCCTGCAGGGCGAGGTCGATCGCGCCGTCGTTGGCGAGGCCGGGCAGGGCGAAACCGCCCTCGTCGCCGAGAGTCGTCGGCATGCCACGCTCGTGCAGGATGCTCTTGAGTGCGTGATAGACCTCGACGGACCAGCGCAGCGCCTCGGAGAACGTCGGCGCTCCCACGGGTGCGATCATGAACTCCTGGAAGTCGGTGGAGCCTTCCGCGTGCTTACCGCCGTTGAGGATGTTGAAGAGTGGCAGCGGGAGCAGCGTCGCGTCGTCGTTGCCGAGGTAGCGGTAAAGTGGCTCGCCCGCCTCGGCTGCGGCGGCGTGCGCGACGGCGAGCGAGACGCCGAGGATCGCGTTCGCGCCGAGCCTCGCCTTGTTCGGCGTGCCGTCCAGGTCGATCATCGTTTGATCGATCTGGCGCTGGGCGTCGCCGGGCAGGCCGACGACCTTCGGCGCGATCGTGTCCCGGACGTTGGCGATCGCCTGCAGGACTCCCTTGCCGCCGTAGCGCGCCGCGTCACCGTCTCGCAGCTCGATGGCTTCGAGCGTGCCCGTGGAGGCGCCGGAGGGCACGGCGGCGGCGCCGCGCGCCCCGCTTTCGAGGGCGACTTCGACGGTGATCGTGGGGTTGGCGCGGGAGTCCAGGATCTCGCGGGCGTTGATCGATGCGATATTGCTGGTCATCCCTACTCCGGTCTGTTGGCGCGCCGCTCCTCGGCGAGCGCGATGGCTTGCTCGACGGCGACGATGGGGTCGTTGACGCGGACGATGCGGTCGCTGTCGTGGCCTTCGTAGTCGAAGTCCCAGGTGTCGATGCCGACGATCGGCACCTCGTTGATCAGAGCGAAGGCGATCTCGCTCAACGTGCCGTAAGAGCCGTCGATGGCGATGACGGCTTCGCCGCTGAGCACGACGATGACGTTGCGCGTGAACCCAAGTCCGGTGAACACTGGGAACTCGACGTGCGGGTTGGGCGGCGACTCGTCGCGGTTGCGGCCGGGCATTATGCCGATCGTGTGACCGCCCTCAGCGCGCGCGCCACGGCAGGCCGCCTCCATCACACCGCCGCGGCCACCGCAGACGAGCGTCGCGCCACGGCGGGCGATCTCGCGGCCGACGGCTTCTGCGGCGCCGAGCGCCGCTTCGCCGGAGGCCTCCCCGCCGATCACGGAGATCATCATCACGGGTCGAATGATAGAGGACGCTGCGGTCTACGGCGACAGCGACCAGGAGTACGATGCCGGTTCGGTCGTCCCGCGCGTGATCGCGGCGACGACCACCGTGGTGGGGCCGCTCAGTCCGACTTCGAAGACGTTGCCCGCGCCTGCCTCAAGGGCGGTGACCGCTCCGGCCTCGTCGATTAGCTGGACGATGAAGCGCTGTTGAAGCGGCCCGTCGACGATGCGGAAGCCCTCCGCCTGCCAGCCGCCGTCGAGCCCAGCAGCGTTCACGGAGCCGCTCTTCCGCACTTCGATGTTGTCGACTGCGAATCCCACCTGGTTGGCGGAGTCGTCCGTCACGTACTCGAAGCGGATGAGGACCTGCCGGCCGGCGAACTCGCTGAGGTCGATCTCCTCCGTGATCCAGCCGTCGCTCGTGCCCGTGTATCCGTGGCCGAACGATGCTCCGGTCGGGTTGTCCGTCGTTGTGTGCCGGCCAGGCAGGGTGGTCCACGTGACGCCGTCGTCTGTTGAAGCGGCGACGTAGGCGTAGTCCCAGCCGCGTTCGATCTCGTACCAGGCGTCGAATCGCAGGGTCGCCTCATCGACGTCCCGCAGATCGATCTGGCGGGTCAAGCGTGAGTCGATCGAGTCGCCGCGGCCGGACCACCAGAAGGCGCCGTCGTGTTCCGGAACGCCGATCGTCACATCTTCCGCGCCGTCGAAGCGGAACGTGCCACTGTCCGCGCGGAAGTAGTCGGCGGCGAACTGGTGCACGGCGCCGTCGCCGCTCTCTCCACTGGCGACCGACTGCGAGACAGATGTCGTCAGGTCCAGGTTCGGATGCGAGTGCGGGCCGTCGGCGGTGTCGAGCCAGTTGGCGACTACCCAGTCGGCGAAGACGTTATCGGACGTCGTGCCGTACACGGCGAGGTACGCATCGACGCCGTCCCAGCCGTCTCCGGGCTCGTTGAGCAAGGTGCTTGCGTTCGCACGGCCGCCGTAGTGGTCGAGCAGATAGGCGAAGAAAAGCTCCGAGGCAGCGTAGTTCGGCACGGTGTAACCGGCTGTCGGCCAGTGATCGAGCTGTAGGTCGGGTTGGGCGAGGAACTGTGGTATCCAGACCTCGCCACCACCGACAAGCTGACTGGCGACCTGCGAAAGGCCCTCGTTGACCCAGGAGTCCTCGCCATCGTCGGCGTGGGCGTGGATCAAGTGCTGAAGTTCGTGCGCGACGAGCTCGTTGTACGCCACGCCGGGCGACGACAGAACGCCGCGGTCGATGTAGAGCATCTCACGCTCGTTGCTGGTTGGTGCTACTGCTCGCGGGAAGGAGTCGGCGCCGCTGGCGTAGCCGCCGGCGCCGCGCAGGTCGGCATGGAGGATGGTGATGCGAGGGTCACCGTCGACGCCCGGCGTCCAGGGCTGGCCAAACGCCGCCGTCACCTTCGGCCAGATCTCGCTCTCGAAGTCAGCGGTGATCTGCTGTAGCGCGGAGTCGTCATAGGAAGTGCCGTCCTGTACGAAGAAGTAGGCGTGATCGGTGATCGCCCTCACCGTGGCGGTGACCTCGTAGGTAGAGGGGTTGTCGAGGTCGAGGAGGCTGAACGTTTCGCTGTCCCCCACATCGTGGGCGAACGGCTCGGTGCGTGCGACGCGTGGCGTGTCCGCAGGCAGGCCACGGAAACGCTGCGCCAGGTCGAAACGATCGCGCTCGGGAAGGTCGTCACTCAGAGACGGCGTGGGCGCGGCCGTCGCCGTTGGAGTGGGTGAGTCCGGGGCCGGGGGCGAGGCAGTCGCCGGCGCCGTCGTCGGCTGGGTCACACCGCCGCCGCAGGTCACAGAGAGCAAGGCAAGAAGGAGGGCGACCATCACAGGGACGGTCGCCCTCATCTTCGTCAGCACACCTAAGATACGAAGCTATTTGGAGCGCGGATGCGCTTTTTCGTAGACCTCGCGTACGTGCTCACTGGTCAGGTGCGTGTAGACCTGGGTCGTCGAGATGTTCGCGTGACCCAGCATCTCCTGCACGTTTCGCAGCGGCATGCCGCCCCGCAGCATGTGGGTGGCGAAGGAGTGGCGCAGCGTGTGCGGCGTGACGTCCTCGCCAAGGTTCGCCGCGCGGGCATAGCCTTTGAGGATCAGCCAGAAGCCCTGGCGTGTCAGCCGGTCGCCGCGGCGGTTGAGGAAGAGCGCGGGCTCGTTCTTGCCGCGGATCAGCACTGGCCGGCCCTCGTCCAGGTAATCGGTCAGAGCCTCGAAAGCCTGGTCGTGGATCGGGATGGTCCGCTCCTTGGCGCCCTTGCCCATGCAGCGGACGAACGGGTTGCTCTCGTCTGCAGTGATGCTACTGACGTCGAGCGAGACCAGTTCGGTCACGCGCATGCCGGTGGCGTAGAGCAGTTCGAGCATCGCCCGGTCGCGCTTCGCTTCCGGGGTGGCGCGCCGTGCGGGTTGTTCCAGGAGCTCGTCGACCTCATTGGGGCTGATCGCCTTGGGGAGCGTCTTGCCGACGCGTGGCGAAGTGAGACCCTCCGTCGGGTTGTCCGCGATCGTTCCCTCTGCGCTCAGGAAAGCGAAGAAGGAGCGAGTGGCGGCGACCTTGCGGGCGACGGATGTTTCCGTGTAGCCGCGCTGCTTCAGGTCCAGGATGAAGTCCTGGATGGCGGTCCGGTCAACGGAAGCCCAGCCGTCGGAGCCGGGGATCGTGCCAATGAAATCGGCGAGCTGCTGGAGATCGTTACGGTAGGCGGCTACGGTGTTGCCGGATGAGCCCTTTTCCACGGACAAGAACGTGAGGAAGCTGTTGAGATGCTGGCGCATACTGGACGGTAGATCAGGCTTCTGCAGCCGCTCGGGAGAAACGATGGCCATATTCTATTTTCACCTCCTTGTACCTGTCCAGCGGGGCTACAGAGCCGCCCCCCCGGACTTTGTGGATAAAACACAGCCAGCGCTCTGAGGCTGGCTATGCTCATGGGTGGAAACGCGAATATGGCACGTAGGTTAACAGAATTCTGGGACAGTTTCTGACAGATTACAGGCCAACGTAACTGAAATCAGGCGTCGCTTATGTTTGGCTCGTCTGGTCCACTCGACGTAACTCGACGAGCACGCAGGGACTGATGCCGGCGAGGCTTCGCAGCCCCAGCAGTCGCTCGATCGCGCTGCCGGCGGCGACCCACGTACTCTCGGACTGGCGGCTCAACGGCGGCCAGTAGTACCCACGTATGCGGCTCGGTTGGAAACCGGCTTCTCGCCAGAGTCGCAGGTGCTCCGTGGAACTCAGCTGGTAGTAGAGGTCGTCCCAGTGCGGCGTGCCAGAGCGGCGGAACCGGCGGCGGATTCGTGTCAACAGGCCCTTGTAAGAGCGCGCGTTGTACAGCGTGACGAGGACGGCGCCGCCCGGCCGCAGGACGCGCCGGCACTCTTCGCGGAACCAGGCCTTGTCTGAGGCAGCCGGCGCCTGTATCGAGACCACCGTGTCGACCGCGTCGTCCCGCAGCGGCAGCACGGGCAGCTCGCCGACCACTACCGGAGTCAGCTTAGAGTCGTCGGCCATCGCGTAGACCTCGTTGCGGTCGAGGTCGGTGGCGATCACGTGATCGGCGTGGCGAATGAGGACGTGCTCGAGGCGCCCGCCGGCCGCACCGACGTCGACGACTATGCCACCGGGCCTAGCCCTGAGGGCTTCGTCGAGGAACGCCTCTTCGACGCTTGTCGTGTAGGCGCCCATGCGCGTCAAAGCGACGTTCTGCCATAAGCCCGACGTGTCCTTGAGTCGCGCCGTTCGCTCTCGAGTCGCCGCGAGGACGCGGTCGTTGCGGGCCCGCTCGACGTCCACGCCGCGGGCGATCAGGAAGCCCGTCGTGGTCAGCGCCAGAAGGAAGAGCATCTCGAAGACGATCTCGGCTGTTCCGCCGTTGGCGACGTCGTCGGCGAGCGCCACGGCTGGAAGTACCAGTGCGGGCGCGGCAGCTCGCACGCCGCCAGCCGTTGCCAGGAGCACCGGAAACGCCAGCAAGAGGAGCACCGGCTCGTGCCAGGCTGAGCCGCGCGTGACGGTGAAGTGAAGCGCCAGGATCGCCGCTTCGATGATAAGTAGCGGTAGACCCTGTAAGGCAGCCTGGGCCGCACCCTGTCTCGATTGCACTACGGTCTGCCATAGCGTTCGCTGGCGGCGACGAGCGCGTCTACGGAGGCGACCAGTCCCATGGCCTAGCGCGGCTCCGGCCAGGCGCCGCGGCCCAGCAGCGGAACGAAGCGACAGGAACCCAGATTGTGGCGCTGTGCGCCTTCCGGAGTCTTGACGATCCGCACCAACTCCTGAATGCTGCGGCTGCCGACTGGCAGGACGAGGCGGCCGTTCACGGCGAGCTGGTCGAGCAGCGCTCGTGGGACGTCGGGCGAGGCTGCTGTGACGATGATGCCGTCGTAGGGCGCACCATCGGGCCAACCGAGCTCATCGGTGACCGCGTGCACTTCTACGTTGCTGTAGCCGAGGCGTCCCAACCGTTCGGTGGACGAGGCGGCAAGCTCTGGCACGCGTTCGACCGACACAACGTGCGCGGCGAGGAGCGAGAGTACGGCCGCCTGGTAGCCAGAGCCGGTGCCGATCTCCAGCACTCTCTCGTCACCCGTTAGCATCAGCGCCTGTGTCATCAGCGCCACCATCAACGGCTGGGAGATCGTCTGTCCGTGGCCGATCGGCAGCGGCCGGTTCTGGTAGGCGACGGACGCCGCCTCGGCCGGCACGAACTCCTCCCGTGGGACGCAGCCCATCGCGTCCAGCACGCGCTGGTCGGCGATGTCACGTGTCAACTCCGCGAGCAGCGACGCGCGCGTGCCCTCCAGGGACTCGCTGGTAGTTTCGGTCATCTCCACTTTAAGTATACGAGTGCGAGCCGTCGCGAAGCTGTCTGGCGCTAACCGGTCGCGTTCGGTATAAGTATGCGAAGAGGTATGAATGAAGCTTGATCTGTCGCGCCTTCCCGTCGGCGAGATGGTGGTGGGATTCCTGATCGTTTCGCTGCTCGTTACCTTCATCCTCGCGTTCACGCTGGTGGGCTCCGACACCGACGTTACTGACGAGGGCGTGACCGACGTTACGAGCACGCCGGTTCTGGGCAGCGCCGACATTACGATGGGCGACAACTTCTTCGACTCCAACGACATCACGGTCGCAGCAGGCGACACCTTGACCTTCAACCTCACTAACGAGGGCGCGGCGGTTCACAACATGCACATCGCCCAGCCGGACGGCAACTACAGCGACGATGGCGTCTGCGAGCTTGATGGCGCTGACCCGTGCTCGGATCCGAACGCGGTGACGAGCGGACAAACGGCCGTCCTCGAATGGGAAGTCCCCGACGCGCCTGGCACGGTGATCTCTTTCCGCTGCGACTTCCACCCGGACGTGATGACCGGGACGCTGACGATCCAGTAGCGGCTACAGGGCCTTCAGAAGCTTCTCCGCCAGCGGCTTACTATTCTAGGTCGGCAAGTCGCTTGATGAAGTGTTCGAGGCCCCAGATTGGATCAAGCGTATGTATTTTGCGGCTTGGCTCGATTTCGTCCAGTACGTTCCCGATGACCTCGAAGTCGTTCTCGGGGCAAAATATCACGGCGACGTCTTTGATTGAGAACTCCAGGTCACCAAGGTGCCGCCACTCCCGCTCCCACCAGAACTCCTTCTTCTTGCCAGAAGGCCAAGTGCCCATCCAGTCGAGGAAGGGCGCAAGCCGCGAAATAGGATCACTCAGGAACTCCCCCGACTCGATTGCACGCTTAACGAGTGCCTCCGCAGCTTTCGTCACTTTCCAGTCGTGGCCGGGAGTCATGTCCATGTACAACACAGGGTTGACTCCTAGACCCCTTGCAGTTTGTTTAGTAAACGCTACCCCGTAGGGCTGAAGCGGAGTAGTGCGTCCCGCGATCTCGCACACGAAGCTCCAGGCCTGCTCCAGTGGCGCCTCGGTGAAACAGACGACCTTCTGGCTCTCACGGGCGGCTGCCCTTTCCACCGCATCTTCGATATTCTCCAACTGAGTGACTGCCGAGCCGAACGCGGTCTTCGCGAAGAGAGTCCTGCTATCGAGAATGCTCTTCAAGTTCTCCAGGGCGGAATCGTCTCCGAAGTCGCGTGACCAATGGACGACGAAGGTTGACAGATCAGTTCGCCTGTGAAGAAGCTCCTCAATATCCCAGTGGTAAGAGTCGCCACTCATAGTGCTTCCAGCACCTTCTCCGCCAGCCCGCGCGTGAAGCCCGGCGTCTCGGCGATCTCGTCCGCGCTGGCGTCGCGAACGGCCTTCAGCGAGCCGAACTTGCGCAGGAGTGCCCTCTTGCGCTTGGGGCCGACGCCCGGCACGTCGTCCAGCGCCGAACGCAGGCCGCTCTTCTTGCGGACGTTGCGGTGGTAAGTGATGGCGAAGCGGTGCGCCTCGTCGCGGATGCGCTGCACGAGGTAGAGGGCCTGCGACTTGCGGTCGAGGACGACCGGCTCGCTGACGCCGACGACGAACAACTCCTCGAAGCGCTTGGCGAGCCCGGCCAGCGGGATGTGCCCGATGCCCAGGTTGCGCATCGCGTCGTGCGCGGCTGAGACCTGGCCCTTGCCGCCGTCGACGATCACGAAGTCGGGCATCGCCCCGAACGATTCGTCGTACTCGCCGGCCTCGTTCGCGCCTTCTTCCTGCGACTGGCGGCGCGCGCGCCAGAAGCGGCGCCTCAGCACCTCCTGCATCATGGCGAAGTCGTTCTGCCCGTCGACGCCCTTGATGCGGAAGCGGCGGTATTCGCTCTTCTTCGGGGTGCCGTCTTCGAAGACGACCATCGAGCCGACGGCGCTCGTGCCCTGGATCGTCGAGATGTCGTAGCACTCGATGCGTTTGGGGAGCGATGGCAGTTCAAGCTCGTCCTGCAGCTGTTGCAGCGCCTCATCCGTCTTGCCGCGGTCGGCCATCCACTTTGCGCGAGCCTGCTGCAGAGATTCGCGGGCGTTGTCGACGGCGCGCTGGACGAGCATGCGTTTCTCGCCCCGCGAAGGCGCCATCACACGGACGGCGCCGGCCCGCCGGCCGTTTGGCCGCTCACCGCGACGCTGCGTGAGCCACTGCGCGATCAGGTCCATGTCGTCGATCTTGACCGGCAGCAGGACGCGCGCAGGGACGAATGGCGCCGACTCGTAGAACTGCTCGACGAAGCTGCGCAGGATCTCGGCGTCCGTCTCGTCCACCGTACCGTCCAGCTGGAAGATGTCCCGGCCGATGATCAGGCCCTTGCGCACGAAGAACACCTGGACGTAGGCCTCCTGCTCCTCGCGCGCCAGTCCGAAGACGTCCATGTCCGTGCGGTCGCGCACCTCCATCACCTGACGCTCCGTGGTGCGGTCGATCGCCTGGACCTGGTCCCGCAGGCGGGCGGCACGCTCGTACTCGAGGCCGGCGGAGGCCTTCTGCATTTCGCGGCGAAGGTCGCGCGTGATCTCGTCCGTGCGGCCCTCGAGGAACATGATCGTCTGCTGGATGACAGTGTCGTATTCCTCCTTCGAGCAGAGGGAGGCGCAGGGGCCGATGCAGCGGTGGATGAAGTACTCCAGGCAGGGCCGCGGGTCGTCGCCGGTGATCTCTTTCGTGCACGAGCGCCAGGGGAAGAGCTTCTTCACGAGGTCCAGCGTTCGTCGCACCGAGCCGGCCGAGGCGAAGGGCCCGAAGTAGCGCGCGCCGTCGCTGCTGATGCGGCGCGTGATCTGGACGCGCGGCCAGTCCTCGGAGACGTCGATCTTGAGGTAGGGGTAGTGCTTATCGTCCTTGAGGCGCACGTTGTAGAACGGCTGGTGCCGCTTGACCAGCGTGGCCTCGAGCAGCAGGGCCTCTTGCGCGGAGCCGGTGAGGATGAACTCGATGTCCGCGATCTGGGCGACGAGGCGGCGCGTCTTCGCCTCGAAGGCGTGCGTCGAGCCGAAGTATGAGCGGACGCGGGTGCGCAGCAAGGCGGCCTTGCCCACGTAGATGATGCGGCCGCCGGCGTTCTTAAAGATGTACACGCCGGGCTTCGCCGGCAGCGCCTTGAGCAGCGCGGCGAACTTCTTCTCTGGGGCCGCTTGAGGAGACATGGCAGCTACAATTCTACCGCGCGCCGCCGCTGTGCTGGTTGGGGCGGGGAAGTCAGCCGGTGGCGGCTGCGGCCCTTGGCGGGTTTGATTCCGCCAGTAGCGACAGTGAGTAGAGGACATCGACGTGATGGTGGTGGAACTCGAACGATCCGTAGAGCGCCACGGCGCGCTCGTTCGACTGGTCGACGTAGACCGCGACGGCATCGACGTCGCGCTTGCTGAGGTGCGTTAGACCCGTCGCCAGGAGGAAGCGTCCTAGTCCGCGGCCGTGGTACTCGGGTGCTGCGCCGATGACGTACACTTCGCCGACCCGGCCCTCGCCTTCGCGCTCCTCGACCTTTAGCCAGTGGAAGCCGGCCGGGTTGCCGTCGATCTCCAGGATCAGCAGGTCTTCGGGCTTGAACCAGGGCTGGTGCAGGCGGGCGCGGAAATCGTCCATCGTCCACTCGCCGTTTTCCGGGTGGCCGGCGAAGATGCGGTTGTTGAGGGCAACCCACATCTCATCGTCCTCGCCGGGGCGGAAGGGGCGCACGGACGCTCCTTCGGGCGCTGTGGGGATCGGCGCCGGCCCGGGATGGCGGTGCATGTGCAGGAGACGCCGCGTCTCCTCGAACGCGAAGTCACTCGCTATTGCGCGGCTGGCGGGCGAGTCGTTGTAGGCCCACAGGTCCACCCTCAGCGCCCCTTGCGACCGGGCGTGCTCGATGATGTGCGAAAGGAGCGTCCGGCCGATGCCCTTTCGGCGGAACTGCGGGTGTACTGTCAGCTCGCACGAGACGCGACGCTCGCCGGCGGCATCGAACGTCAACGTGTGCGCGTATCCGACGAGTCGTTTGTCTTCGTAGGCCAAGAAGCCGACGGCCAGGTCAGCGCCGCGCTTTAGGCGCAGGAACTTGTGCTCGCCGAACGGCTCGTGGCCGTCGGCCGCCTTAGCCGCCACGATCAGAGATTCGAGCTCCTCAATGTGCTCGCCTTCGAGGCGGGAGATCACTTCGATGTTCTGCATAGGGGACAGCGGGTGGCGCCAGCCGGGCGATTGGCTGGTTTCGGGCGCAGGCCGCTTCGTACTCTCTTCTGTCGTCCTCACTTCTTGCAAACTGGTTCTCCAATTCTAAACACAGATACGCAGCCACCACCATGCGGTTGGCATCGATCTGGTGTCGTAAGATTGGAGGAAGACGCCCGCCGCTTCGTTACCGATTCAGGAGGCCACCGTGCGCAAATTCACCGTCCTTCTCGCCGCGATCGCTGTCGCTACCGTCGTGGCCGCCGTGCCTGCGCGGAAGTTCTTCCGCAGCCGCGAGGACACCGCCTGGCGCGACGCTGAGCGCCCCGGCCGCATCGTCACGGTCGACGGCGTCGGCCTGCACTACGTCGAGCGAGCGCCGCCGGTTGGTGGGGACGCGCCCACGATCGTGATGATCCACGGCTTTGGCGGGAACACCTACAGCTTCCGTCACCAGATCGTCGACCTGGCGCAGGACTACCGCTGCGTCGCGATCGACCTCAAGGGCTTCGGCTACAGCGAGCGGCCCGACGGCGGCGATTACTCCTTGACTGCACAGGCGCGCCTGGTCCTGGGCGCGATGGACGCGCTTGGCATCGGCAAGGCGACGCTGATCGGGCAGTCGATGGGCGGCGAGGTCGTGATGCGCATGGCCGAGATGGCGCCCGAGCGTGTGGAACGGATGATTCTCGCCGCGTCGGTGCCGGGGAAGAGAGTGCCGATCGTGCCCAGGTTGTCGTTCATGCGGCGCCTGGTCGATCCGATAGCGAGGCTCGTCGCCGTGCGTTCCTGGAAGCGGCTCTTCTACGACAGTAACCGCCCCGACCTCGAAGAGATCCGCGCTGAGTACCAGAAGCCGGCGCGCATTTACGGCACGATGAGGACGATATGGGAGATGTGGGAGGGCATCCGCCACGACGAGCGGATCGACTTCGCGCGACTGACGCAGCCGGTGCTGATCCTGTGGGCGGAGAAGGAGCGAATCCTGCCGCTGCCGGGTCGCTCCCTGCGCTGGCTACAGGCGCAGCTGCCGCATGCCGTCACGGAGCATATCCCGCTCTCCGGCCACATGCTGCTGGAGGAGCAGCCGGCGATCGTCAACGCGGCGATCCGCCGCTTCCTCGACGGCGTCCGGGTAGAGGACGTCGCTACGAAGGCGCAGCTTGCCAGGTTGAGCCAGTCGCAGCGCCAATCCTGACATGTAAGTGTCAGCAGCGCGCGATAAACTGTGGCTGATGAGCATCGTCGACTCCTTCCACCCCGTGGTCCGGGCCTGGTTCACCAGGCGTTTCGAGGCGCCCACGGACGCTCAGACGAACGGTTGGCCCCACATCATCGCCGGCCGCGACACGCTGATCTCGGCCCCGACCGGCTCCGGTAAGACGCTCGCCGCGTTCCTCGTTGCGATCGACCGGCTCGTGCGCAAGGCAGAGGCCGGCGAGCTGGAAGACGGTGTCGAAGTCGTCTACGTCTCGCCGCTGAAGGCGCTCTCCAACGACATCCAGCGCAACCTGGACGAACCGCTGGAGCAGATCAACGAGATCGCGCGGGAGATGGGCTACGAGCTGCCCGAGATCCGCACGGCGCTCCGCACGGGCGATACGACTCAGAAGGAGCGACGGCAGATCCTCAAGACGCCGCCGCACATCCTGATCACGACGCCCGAGTCGCTCTACCTGATGATCACGGCCGAGCGCAGCCGCGCGATCCTGCGCAACGTCAAGACGGTGATCGTCGACGAAGTGCACGCTCTCATCCGCGACAAGCGCGGCAGCCACCTCGCGCTGACGCTGGCCCGGCTGGATCACATCTGCGAAAAGCGGCCGGGCCGCATCGGCCTCTCGGCCACCGTGAAGCCGATCGAGTACGCCGCGCAGTTCCTCGTCGGCACTGATCGCGTCTCGGACGATGGCAAGCCGGACTGTGCGATCGTCGACTCCGGACATCAGCGCGACCTCGACATCTCGATCGAGGTGCCGCCGACGGACCTCGAGGCGGTCGCCTCCGGCGAGCAGTGGGCTGACATCTACGACCGGCTCACGGAGCTCGTTGAGACGCACCGCACGACGATAGTCTTCGTCAACACGCGCCGGCTGGCTGAACGGGTCGCGTTCAAGCTGGCGGAGCGCATCGGCGAAGAGCACGTGGGCGCGCACCACGGCAGCCTCTCGAAAGAGCGGCGGCACCGCATGGAGCAGCGGCTCAAGGCGGGCGAGATGAAGGCTCTAGTCGCCACCGCTTCGCTCGAGCTGGGGATCGACATCGGCGCCATCGACCTCGTCTGCCAGTTGGAGTCGCCGCGCAGCATCACGACGTTCTTGCAGCGCGTCGGGCGCTCCGGACACGCGCTCGGACTAACGCCGAAGGGCAAGCTATTCCCGGCCAGCCGCGATGAGCTCGTGGAGTGCGCGGCGCTGGTGCGGGCCGTGCGTGCGGGTCGGCTCGACCGCGTATTCCCTCCGGAGGCGCCGCTCGACATCCTGGCGCAGCAGATAGTCGCGGAAGTGGCCTGCGAAGCGTGGATCGAGGACGACCTGTTTGCGCTCATCCGTAGCGCCTGGCCGTATCAGGCCCTGGAGCGCGAGTCGTTCGACGAGGTCGTCGAGATGCTGAGCGAAGGCATCGCGGTCGGCAGCGGGCGCGCATCACACTTCCTGCACCGGGACCGCATCAACGGCGTCGTGCGCGGCCGCCGGGGCGCGCGCAGCACAGCGATCCAGTGTGGCGGCGCGATCCCCGAGATCGCCGACTACCGCGTGATCGCGGAGCCGGAGGGCACCTTCGTCGGCACGCTGGACGAGGACTTCTCGATCGAGTCGATGGCCGGCGACATCGTGCTCCTGGGCACGACCTCGTGGCGCATCAAGCGGATCGAGGCAGGCGGCGTTGTCCGCGTCGAGGACGCCCACGGCGCACCGCCGACGATCCCCTTCTGGCACGG